>DATGCC010000406.1:0-2543 GCA_035312345.1 Rhodothermales bacterium | reverse complement strand
CATCGATGTCCGGCTCACCATCCAGCACATCCAGAGCGGCTCCGCCAAAACGCCCGGACGTGAGCGCGTCCAATAAAGCGGCCTCCTCGATCACGCCCCCCCGAGCTGTGTTGACCAGAATCGCATCAGGCTTCATCACGGCAAAAGCAGACGCGTCGATAAGATGCCGGGTCGAGACATCATAGTTCACATGTACGCTGACTACATCGGCCTCTTGAAGCAACGCGTCTAAAGTATCCATACGCCTTGCTGCCTCCACAGGAAAATCGAGGCGCGGGTCGTAGCCAATCACTTCCATCCCGAGCGCACAGAAATAGCCAGCGACAATCTCACCAAGACGGCCCACGCCCACGATGCCTGCTGTCTTTCCATAGAGTTCGCGGCCCAGAAACCGATCCCGGTCCCACACACCGCTCTCGACAGAGTCGGCTGCTTGCGGAATCCGCCGCATCAACGCCAATGCTAAAGCCAGTGTCATTTCGGCGGTCGCCCGGATTTCCTTGAGAAAGGCTGTCTCCCCACGCAAGCTGACGACTTCCATTCCGACCTGCCTACAGGCGTCTAGGTCGATGTGGTCCAGACCAGTAACCGGCGTAGCGAGCACACGGCAACGCACCTCGTCTGTCAGCATGGCACGGGTAACCCGATGACCAAGCCGAAACCAGATTACATCGTAATTTTGCAACGCCGCTTCCATGGCACCCGGCGCCAGTGCCCGTCGCTCAACAGTCCCTAACGTCTCCAAGACGGCTGCAGCCTCAGCATCGAAGTGTTCTGGCTCAGCCAGCAGAATGCGTAAACCCGTGCTCATGGAAGCGAGGTCTCGACCAATGGATCCTGAATGTAGGCAAGACGTTTCTGGACATACGGTTTCAACTCAACTACTGCCTCGGCTACGCGCTCGGCCACAAATCCATCACCATAAAGTGTAGAAGGTGCATAACCCCCATGGTCAAGTTGTCTTTGTATGAAGGTTTGAATCGGTGGGGCTTCACAGGCTACACGAATCACATGTTCGTCGGTCTCGCGCCCGTTCTGCCGGTTGCCGACCAATACTACTGGGGTGCCAAAGTACCCGGCATCACGAACGAAGCTGCTGGAATTACCCACAGCACAGGCTGCACTCGCAAGTACCTTCAGGTAGTCTTCAGGCGTGAAGTTCGTGCGAGTGCGCAGCCACTTGCGAGCCTGGCGCTGCTCCCTGAAGACGCGAATAGCCTTGCTGATATGATCTGAGCCCGCATCGATATTAGGCCAGAGCAATAACGTAGGCAGTGCTACCTGTTCCAATGCATTCAACACCGCTTCTACCTGACCACGCTCATTGCCAAACTCGGTCGTCGTAGGATGAAAAACCACCAGCAAATATGGTTCTGCGGGGTCGATTTTGACTCCACTGCCCTGGTTGTTCACTAACTCAGCATCCAGTGTTCTGTCGAACATGCGAGCTATGTCGCTACTCGGGCAACCAATGGTTAGAATGGTGTCTGGGCGCTCTCCCATACGTACGAGATAGTCGGCGGCGCGCTGCGTGGACGGTACGTGAAACTGGGCAAACTTGGTGATAGCGTGACGTGCACTCTCATCGATAGAGCCGCTGATCTCCCCTCCCTGTATGTGAATGAGCGGGATGTTCATATATGCTGCCGCAATAGCCGCTGCAAGCGCCTCGTACCGATCACCAATGAGCAATACAAAGTCAGGCTGCAACCGCTGAAACTCGCTGGCAAATTCAACGACGCCAAAGCCGACCGACTTCGCCATTGTGACAGGCTTCGATCCTTCCAACTCGATGTAGATTTCGCCGCTGACTTCGAAGCCATCACCACGAACCACTTCAACCGGCTGATGGAACCGCTCTAGCACCATAGTGCCCGCGGCCAACACCTGCAAACGTAGCGCCGCGTGGTCATCAATGGCTCGCATCACCGGCTTTAGCCGCCCATAGTTAGCCCGGTCTACCAGCACGACGCACACGGTACGCGGGTTGGCCTTACTGGCTCTATTATCCGTGCCTGGCTTATTCGACATCATCCTCCACAATCAACTCGTTCCGTACCACTGCACGGCGTAAAACACGACCAACAAACTCATTATATCTCGCAGCTGGGATTCCCGTGCCTGGCTTTTTCAAGGCAATATCGCCGGCCTGCAACTGACGACCAGCTTCCAGATCAGCACTTGCAACCAAGCTTTTGCCAAAAGTCTGTCGCAAGGCTGTCATATCCTCAGCCATTGCATCTTTATCAACTGGATGTGCCTGCATCTGCTCAATAAAGCGTACACCCTCAACCAGTTGTTTCAGCTCGGCTGTCGTCACTGAGGCAGGCGTATCTGGCCCAAAGCACTCGCGGGAAAAAACGACATGAATCTCCAGCAAGTTGGCCCCAAGCGTTGCAGCTGCAAGCCCCGGATAGATGGTGCCCGAATGATCGGATAATCCTACCGGACACGCATACCGTTGTCGCAATTCACTTAACATGTTAAGCCCAATCTTGTCGGGTGGGCACGGATAGGCGGTGGTGCATTGCAATACAGCAAGC
>DATGCC010000405.1:0-8323 GCA_035312345.1 Rhodothermales bacterium | reverse complement strand
AGAGGCGCAAATCGTCGCCTTCACCGATCAGGGGCGTCCGGTGAGCCTCAACCTGAGCCTGACAGCAGGCGGCTTCTTCGGAGGGGATCGCCTCTCTGTGGCTCCGACGCTGCTCATGCGCGCGACCGAGACCTTCACGACTGAATTTAGTATCCAGCACAATGACATTACCCTGCCCGGCGGCGCATTCGTAACCAACCTCTTTCGGGCGCGCCTCTCCTACGCTTTCACGCCGCGCATCTACCTGCAAGGGCTTGTCCAGTACAACGACAACGCAGATATCTGGTCGGCCAACGTACGCTTCGGCTGGCTGCAAGCCGCCAACACCGGGCTCTTCATCGTCTTCAACCAGACGAACGACCTCGACGGCACCTTTGGCGGCCCACTGAACCGGAGCTTCACCATCAAATACAGCCGGATGTTCGATGTTTTTCGGTGAATCGCATGCAGGCGAAACTATAGAAAGGGCCTTGCTCGCACCTTCCCTTCAGGTATCCTCTCTCTACAAACAGGCCCGTTGCCGGCCCTTCTTTGCGAGCAGTTTTGTCGCGGATGATTTTTGCAGATAAAGACTACGCGGGTACCCCTATCGGTGCTTACTCACTCCGCAATGTATCGATGGGGTTGGTGTAGCCTGCTTTGAGTGTTTGCGAGCCGATAGATTGATGTGGAGTTAGAATTACCCCTCACGCCGCCATGCGGATTTCACGACCCGTGCTTCTGCATGCCAGCCGAGCCGTCCGCACCTCGGAAAGATGCTCAGGCTGATCCAGGCCTTTTAGCCGATGCGGCCCCTTGCGTAGCAAACGCATTCCAGCAGGCAACGTCGGCTCAATCAGTTCTCGTGTGGTTCGGGAGAGCAAAATCTGCCCTCCTTTTGCAGCCGTGCAGATTCGAGCAGCCACATGTACATCCAGCCCTACGTACCCCTCGGCAAACAATCCTGGCTGGCCTGTGTGTACCCCCATACGCACCCGCACCTCAGTGCCTTCGGGCCAGGGATAAAGCGCCAAGGCACATTGCGCCGCTACCGCTGCGGACACAGCCGCCGAGGCATCCTGAAAAACCGTGAAGCAGCCATCCCCGGCTGTATCAACCTCCTTGCCATTCCAGTTCTGAAAAGCAATACGCAGCAACCGACGTTGCACGCCGAGCACCCGTGCATACTCGGCCGTTCCGAGACGCTGTAAGAGCCGCGTCGACCCCTCGATATCGCTGAAGAGCAGCGTAACCGTTCCTGTGGGCAGGCGATGCTTTGCCAGAGGGTGTGCAGGTTCAAATGCCACGTTATAAGAAGCAGTCGCAGAAGTCATGGTCTTAGGGCGTTTGGGGTGAAAAAACGCTACAGGATATCCTTGAATCCACCTCCAAAATACAATCAGGATGTGCCACCCCAGTGTCATATGCCAGGTATACAAAAATCGCTTAAAATGAGCCTGTTTCGCCTATTTTATCAGGAGAGCAGCCCGTTCATATGTGTCGTTACACGGTCGTATAAAACGCCGTCCAGAACTGGCCGATTAGCCTCGTTTTTTCCCAGGCGTGGATAGCAAAACCTGGCATCTGTGATCCCTCACCAGCCCTCAAGATGCCCAAGGGCTGTCGGAGCAAAAAGTTGTTACGAACCCTTGTTATTTTCGCAGGACATCAGATGCGTGTGCGATGTAGATGAGGCAGGTACTTTAAGGCGTTGTAAACCGATGCGCATCTATCTATCTATCATTGTGCTCGTTGTGGGAATGACGGTTATGTGGGGGCAGTCTGCCCAGACTTCGCTCACCCTGGAACCAGCCTTCCCCCACCTTTCTTTTACCAACCCCGTAGATCTGCAACATCCCGGCGATCAAAGCAATCGGCTGTTCGTCGTTGAGCAAGCAGGAGTCATCCGGGTGTTTGATAATGATCCAGCCGTCGCCTCGGCCCAGGTCTTCCTCGACATCCAGAGCCGTGTGACAGACGTTGGCGAAGGGGGATTACTGGGACTGGCCTTTCATCCAGACTTTGCCAGCAACGGCTTCTTCTACGTCTACTATACCGCCTCGCCGCCCCTGCATTCCGTCATCGCTCGGTACGAGGTCGATCCTACCAACCCTGACCGGGGCGATCCGGACAGTGAGATGATTGTGCTCGAAGTCGAGCAGCCGTTCCCTAATCACAATGCGGGGCAACTGGCCTTCGGCCCTGACGATGGCTATCTCTACATTGCCCTCGGCGATGGCGGCGATAGCGGCGATCCAGGAGAAAACGGCCAAAACTCGGGTACGCTGCTCGGCTCCTTGCTCCGCCTCGACGTGGATGCCGGCGCAAACAAGCAGCGGGGCATACTGGCCCCGGACTGCGGTGCGGGCGAAAACGCTACCTATACGATTCCGGCGGACAACCCGCTGGCCGACGGACCGGGAAATGCCTGTGATGAGATCTGGGCCTACGGCCTGCGGAACCCCTGGCGTTTCAGCTTCGACACCGAAACAGACCGCCTCTGGACCGCCGATGTGGGGCAGGGACGCTATGAAGAGATCGACCTCATTGAACCCGGCGGCAATTACGGCTGGAACACCATGGAAGGGGCCCACTGCTTTGACCCGCCGATGGGATGCGATCAGACGGGGCTGACCCTGCCGGTCTGGGAATACGAGCACGGCGGCCAGTCCAAATCGGTGACAGGCGGATTCGTTTATCGGGGGCCGACGGTGCCGAGCCTTTTGAGCCAGTACATCTACGCAGATTTCATAGATGGACGGATCTGGGCCCTGGCATACGAGGGCACCTCAGCCGTGAACACCCTGCTGCTCGATACCAACCTGAATCCTTCCGCGTTTGGAGTAGATGACAACAAGGAGCTCTACCTCGTTGACTACGGTGGAACCATCTACCGCTTCACCCCGGAAATGCCCGTCACACGTTATGTAGCGCTTACAGGTAACGACACCGACAATGATTGTACCGATGAAATGAGCCCTTGCCTGACGATAGGCCACGCCGCTACACAAGCCAATCCAGATGATACGCTCCACATCGCACCGGGCACCTACCCGGAACCAAATCTCGTCATTGACAAGCACCTTATCGTGACGGGGCAAGGGGTGGTGATAAGGTAGTCCTGAACAGCGCGTTTCTTGAGGGCTGTTCACAGAGCACACCTCTTTCTCCTCGTTGTCGCCACACCCGATGCACCTGGTGGCCTCTATCGCATAAAAGACCAGCAAGCGCCGAAAAAACCACACAGGATATTTTTCAGCATACTTCCCTATCTTGGGCAGCGAATCAGGCTGTTAATTCCCCTCTTCTTCCTATCCAATCTATTCACCATGAACCGCACTGTCTTGCGCCCTCTTGCGCTGTTCCTCAGCTTACTTCTGGCCTTTATGGCAGGGTTCGTTGTCTCCGACCAACGACAAGCACCACAGGCGTCGGCCATCATTGCCCAACAAGACGCCGGACAGCAAGATTTCGACTGGGGCTCCCTCTATACTTACTATGAAGGCGAGAGCTATGGCACGCAGGACGGCCTGGCTGCCGTGGCTGTAATCAATCCCGGCATGGAGATCCACCCGCCGCACCAACATGCGGAAGAGGAATACCTGATGGTGGTAACAGGCACTGGCACCTGGCATCTCCTCGGCGAGGAGCGCCCGGCCCAGCCCGGCGACATGCTCTACGCCGCGCCCTGGGATATTCACGGCATCACAAATACGGGAACGGAACCGCTAACGTTTGTGGTCTGGAAGTGGAACAACAAAGGCGTAGAGCCCATGGCAAAGCCAGAATAGATGGCACGCCACCGAAATAGAAATGGATTAAGATAGTGGATCTATGAAGCTTCTTGTCCTTGGAGCCTCCTGTGGATGTGGGCAGTGGCTTGTCCGGCTGGCCGATGAGCGGGGCCACCATGTACGCGCCCTCGTTCGCCCGACCACACCCTACGACCCGCCATCAGGGGCAGAGGTGGAAGTGTTGCGCGGCGATGTCCTCACCCCCAGTGTCCTCGACCGTGCGCTCAACGGTTGCGACGCTGTTCTTTCTGCCCTCGGCATCAAGCGCAAGGCACCATGGAACCCCTGGTCCACCCTCGCTTCCCCGCCCAACCTTACGACGCAGGTCACCCAGCATCTCGTAGCGGCGATGCTGCAGCATGATATATACCGGATCGTTGCCATCAGTGCAGCCGGCGTCGGCGACAGCCTCGCAGAAGTGCACCCCTTAATCCAGTTGATGATCAACTATAGCAACATGGCAGCCTCGTACGCAGATCTGGAGGGCATGGAAAACACGCTGTCTGCCAGCACGCTCGACTGGATGGCCGTGCGCCCAACGACGCTCCGCGACGGTCCTCCAACAGGCAATGTGCACCTCTTCGATCACTACGGCCTGTTCACCCGCATTACACGGGGCGACGTAGCCGCCTGGATGCTGAACGCCGTTGAGCAACCCACGCCTTTCACCCGGCGCACCCCGATGATCGGTGGCTAAACTCCTTTGTACGCTGCCCGGTCCTGAAATAATTGGGCGACTTCTTTCGTTGGAAGAGCAACCTTTTGGCAGAAATCACGTCTCGCTCAACAGTCCCGTTCCTGCTGAAAAACTAGCACACCTGGAGCCGCCCTATGCTGAAGAACCACCTGCGCGTTTTCGTCCGGCATTTCAACCGCCACAAGCTCTACACCTTCATCAACGTCAGCGGGCTGGCTGTGGGCATGGCGGCGTGCATCCTCATCCTGCTCTTCATCCAGAGCGAGGTGTCGCATGAGAACATGCACAGCGAGGCCGACCGCACGTACCGCGTGTTGACCATCGATAAGGCCCTCGGCACCAACAACCAGCGCGTCGGTATCACGATGCCTGCCATTGGACCGGCCCTGCCCGACGCCTTTGCCGAAGTGGAATCGTCGCTCCGGCTCACCTTCGGGGGGCAAACGTTGCTGCGTTATGAGGATAACACCGCCATCTACGCCGAGCAACTGCGCAATGCCGATCCCAACTTTTTCGACTTCTTCGATTACCAGTTCCTCCAGGGCGATCCGCTGACGACGCTCGTCGAGCCCTACAGCGTCGTCCTCACCGAAACCCTCGCCCGGCAACTCTTCGGCGACGAGGTGGACCCGATGGGCAAAGTGCTCGCGACCGGCAACGGCTACGACCTGACCGTGACTGGCATCCTCGAAGACCTGCCCGACAATACCCACCTCGAATTCGACGCCCTCGGCACCACAGCTACCATCGCCGCGCAGGCTGCCGCGAACCAGCCGCCTAATTCTAACCAGCCGACTTTCCTCGAAACGTGGCAGTCCATCGCTATGCCGACCTATGTAAAGTTTGAGGAAGGCGTTTCACCTGAAGGTTTCGACGAAAAATTTACCCAGCTTGCCCGCGACAACGGGGTCGGGGAAAACTTCGACATCACATTGCAACCCCTGCCGGATGTGCATCTTCAATCGGCAGATATCATCTTCGATCCCGTATCGAATAAGGGCGACATCAAAAACGTCTATATCTTTGCGGCCATCGCTGTGCTCATCTTGCTGATTGCGGTAGTAAATTACATGAACCTTGCCACAGCACGCAGCACCAACCGTGCCAAAGAAGTCGGGATGCGTAAGGTGCTAGGATCCGAGAAGTCGCAACTGGTGTTGCAATTCCTGAGCGAGTCGCTGCTGACGACGGGCGTGGCGCTGGTGCTGGCGGTACTGCTGGCGTGGGCGGCACTACCATGGCTGAGCAACCTGAGCGGTACATCGCTCTCCATTGACCTGAGTACGGGGCTACTGCTGGCGGGCTTTCTGGCAAGTTTGCTTATCATCGTGGGCGTGCTGGCCGGATTGTATCCGGCGTTTGCGCTTGCCAGCTTCAAGCCCATCACCGTGCTCAAAGGCTCGTTCCGTTCGACCAAGCAGGGACGCACGCTACGGGTCGGGCTGGTCGTGTTTCAGTTTGCGCTCTCCATCGCGCTGATTGCCACCACAGCCATCATCCAGAAGCAACTGCACTACATCCAGAATCGCGATGTGGGTTACCAGCGCGAACAGGTGGTGCTGTTCGACATGGTGGACCAGAACATGGCGCAGAGCCAGACAGCCTTCCGCGAAGCAATTGAGCAGCACAGTAGCTTCGCCTCAGCGGCTCCTGCAACGAACGTCCCAGGACGGACGTTCGGACGCACCCGCGTACGTCCCGAAGGCGTCTCGGACGACGACATCTGGATCTGGAGCCAGTTCGGCGTCAGCCCAGAGACGCTGCCGACGCTCGGCATGGAAATCGCGCAGGGCCGCAACTTTAGCCGAGAGCGGGGCACGGATTCGACGGGTGTTGCGCTCATCAACGAGACCGCTGTCCACCAACTTGGCTGGGAAGATCCGCTGCACAAACGGCTCTACTTCGGCCCACAGGATTCCGTCGGCACCGAAGTGATCGGTGTGGTGAAGGACTTCAACTTTGCCAACATCCACCAGAACATCGAGCCCGTTGTCATCTTCCCGCTCAACACCTCGCCCGGCTTCGTGCTCGCAGCACGTATTCAGCCCGGGCGTATCTCCGAGGCACTGGCGTTTGCAGAAGAACAGTGGCGCACCGTGTACCCCGACTACCCGTTCACCTACACCTTCCTGGACGAGGAGTTTAACAACCTCTACGTGCGCGACCGCACGACCGGGCAGATCGTCAACATTTTCTCCGCCCTCGCCATCTTGATCGCGTGCCTGGGTCTGTTTGGGCTGGCAAGCCATGCGACGACGCAACGGACCAAAGAAATCGGTGTGCGCAAAGTGCTCGGCGCGTCCTCACCTCGCATCATCCGGATGCTGGTGATGGACTTCGCCCGCTGGGTGGCACTGGCGAACCTGTTTGCATGGCCGCTGGCGTGGTATGCCGCCTCGAAATGGCTCGACGGCTTCGCCTACCGCATCGATGTGGACCCGTTGTTATTGTTGTTAGCAACGGTCGTCGCCCTAGTCATCTCGGTGCTAACGGTACTGGGCCAGTCCTGGCGGGCCGCCGCGATGAACCCGGCGCGGGCATTACGCTACGAGTAGGATGGCGAGAGCCGAGAGCTGAACCAATTTCACGCACGATATAAACGAGAGGCGTGAGGGTGCTTTGCTAAAACATAGCATCCTTACGTCTCCCGTTTTATTTTTGAGGGTATCGAGATAGAAATTACGCTACCTATTTACGGGTGTGCTTCTTTGACATTTTGCGTGTTCTCAGTCCAATTGACTGTTTGTAAGAGGTGCTTCGTTTACGCAATAGATTTACTACTGGAGGATAAACCATGGAAACTTCCGATACTACAGCGGCACGGTGGAGCCGTGCCCAAAAAATTCTGTTTCGCTTCGGCTTTGTGTACGTCGTGCTGTATGCCCTCGAGCATCCGTTCGGTGCCCCCTTCGGCGATTTGATCGAAAGCGCGTCGAGCTTCATCTGGGACCGGCTGGTGCCGTGGGTCGGTGCCCATGTGCTGGCCCTCTCCGAACCGATCACCATCTTCCCCGCAGGCAGCGGCGACACGACGTACAACTACGTCCAGATTTTCACGCTGCTCGTCCTCGCAGCCGTGGGTTGCCTCATCTGGACCCTGCTGGATCGCAAGCGGCCCAACTATGACAAGCTGCTTTCCTGGTTCACCCTGGGCGTCCGCTACTACCTGGCTTTCGTGCTACTCGCCTATGGGTTCGTCAAAGTGATCAAAGTCCAATTCGGTACCCCTTCTTTGGAACGGCTGGTCACCCCGTTCGGCGAAACCTCGCCTATGGGTCTGCTATGGAGCTTCATGGGCCATTCTACCCCGTACACCATGTTTACCGGGCTGGGCGAGGTGACGGCGGGCCTGCTCCTTTTCTTCCGGCGCACGACCACGCTGGGTGCCCTCGTCGCCTTCGGTGTCATGTTGCATGTGATGATGTTGAACTTCAGCTACGATGTGCCCGTCAAGCTTTTCTCGACACACCTGGTGCTGCTGGCCACGTTTTTGATCCTGCGCGACATCAACCGCATCGCCAACTTCTTCGTGCTGAACCGCGCCACCGAGCCCGTTGCCCTGCGTCCGCTTTTCTCCAAGCGCTGGATGAACCGGGCTGCACTTGCCTTTAAGGTCATCGTCATTGGCTACGTGGTGGTGACCGGGCTTTACGGGGCACGGCAGAGCCAGAAACAGTGGGGCCACCTGCGCTCCCAACCAGCGCTCTACGGGTTGTACGAAGTAGAAACGTTCGTCCAGAATGGTGATACGCTGGCCGCTGTCCTTACCGATACAACGCGCTGGCGCAGGCTGATCGTGGAGTGGCCGGGCAGGGCGAACATTCACGCCATGGACAACACCCGGTTGCCTTAC
>DATGCC010000404.1:0-2061 GCA_035312345.1 Rhodothermales bacterium | reverse complement strand
CTCCCCGCTCATGCCGGGGTCCCTCCGCATTACCAGAGGTTCTTCACTACTACGGGCCCAGCGGCCACCCTCTGGCCTTCGGTCCTGTTGCCAGAACCTACCTTGCTCCGGGGTCTTTCTCCCCGGGGCCAGGAGGGCTTCGCCAGTTTCGATACAACCCTTCCTTATGTGCTGTCGCCAGTACCCCGCCCGGTCCGAACACGGTATCAGCCAGATTTCCGCGCTCGGTTCTGTCTTCGCTACGGAACGAGAAGCTCGACACCGGGAATTATAACTTACGAGGCTTGCACTGCGTTCGTTACCTACGGCCCACAAGGTCGCTCCCCGAACCGAATTCGGGTTTGTCAGGAGGCACCGCCCTCGGCTTTGGCCTGCAAGGCGTCTCCTCAGCTTCGTGTGCCTGACTCTTGACACGTTGGGACTTTCACCCACTGGGTTAGTATCGTCTTTACTGGTCACGCCGTTCCGGGTTAATCGGCGGTGGGAGTGAGCGTCCAGGGGAAGTCATCGAGCACGAGCTGAACAAGGTCGTCGAGGTTGGCCCGAAGAGGAGTTCGCTCCCATTGGCCACGATGATTCGCGATGTCGAGGCACCACAGATGGACGGAATCCCGGCGTAGGCGGACGTGCTTGACCCGATCGTCGGTGGGACCGGACTCGACGAGGACCGCGGAGCCGTAGGTGCGCGCGCGCAGGTGTGCGGCTCCATGGTGGTGGAGGAGTTCTTGCACGCGATGGGCGTGATGAGGCTCGGCGGGTTTGGCAGGCATGACAATCGGAGCGTAGCGCCTACGCGGCGTCACGCTGCCGATTCTGCAACTTATCGGTGCGCCAGGTCCAGCGGAAGGGATGGCACTCCCGGCGATTCCAATGCCGGATGAAGCCCGCGATGCGCTCGGCCTGGTCACGGGCCGTGGCGAAGTCGCCGTGCTTGAGAATACGGCGGTCGAGGATCGAAAACCAGATCTCGACCTGGTTCATCCACGACGCATGGATGGGCGTGTACACGAAGCGAAAGCGATTGTCGTGGCGCGCGTTGAAGCGCTTCCATCGGTCGTCCTTGCCATCGTAGTGGATATTGAGATTGTCCCAGACGACGTAGACGGTCTTGTCGGGGTAATGCCGAGCGAGCGCGTTCATGAACGATACCAGTGCGTCGGCACTGCGGCTTGGAACCACTCGCCCCACGACGCGGCCGGTCTTGACGTTGAAGGCCGCGAGCAGCGCCTGCGTGCCGTGCCGCTTGTACTCATACTCGTAGCGTACCGAACCATCGCGAGGGTCCACGTGGGTTGGATGCTTCCGCTCGAGCACTTGCATGGGCTTTTCATCGACACACAACACGACTGCATCGGCTGGCGCTCGACGATACAGATTGCAGATCCGCCTGGCCTTCGGGAGAAACTCGGGGTCCGAGCACTTGAGCCACTGCTTGACCCGGTGCGGTCGCATGTCTTCGAATCGGAGGATGCGACCGACTTCGCTCGCGCTGATGCGGTGACCGGTCTTGTCGGCCAGAGCATCTGCCAGCGAGCTGTACGTCCAGATGTCTCGGAAGGGCGCTGGCGAGTCCTCCCCGCCCGGTCGCTCGCATGCCAGCTGCACCAGCTTGCAGCGGATCTCCACCGGAATTCGTGCCGGTCGCCCCGCGCGCTCTCGATCCTCGAGCGTCTCAACGCACGGAGCCTCGATAAAGCGCGCCTTCCATTTGCGTACGTTGCGCGCCGAACAACCCACCTGCCGAGCAATGTGCTCGGTGCCGACGCCCTGATGCGCCAAGAGCACAATGCGTGCTCGCTGCACCACGGCATGAGGTGCTCGATATCGGCGTACCAGAAGCTTCAACTTCCGCCGCTCACGCCGCGGAATCTTCAGTTCATTCGGGGCTGGTCCACGGGTCACATCACCCTAACCCGCCCCGGTCGCCATTAATTTCCGGAACCCGGATCGAACTTCCGGCAGCGGGTACTAGGTTGCCCGACCGAGTGACGGTGTATAGATACGAGCAGTGGAAAGCGCGATGAGGGAGTTTGATGGTTCCTGATACCCGACCCGGATCCG
>DATGCC010000403.1:0-4716 GCA_035312345.1 Rhodothermales bacterium | reverse complement strand
CCGGGGTTGGTGCCGTCGTGTGCCGAAGGCGGCGTGCTGGGTGTGTTGCCCGGCGTCGTCGGAGCGTTGCAGGCATTGGAGGTTATCAAGTTGATCACTGGCGTGGGGGAGCCGCTGGTGGGGCGCTTGCTGTTGATCGATACGCTGGGCGTGCAGTTCCGCACGATGAAGGTGCGCAGGAATCCGGAGTGCCCTGTCTGCGGAGAGCATCCGACCGTCACCGAACTGATCGACTACGAAGCTTTCTGTGGCATTCCCCAGGCCGACGCCAAAAACGGACAGGCTGAGGAAAGCGTGCCCGAGATCACCGTGCGCGACCTCAAAGCCCGCCTCGACCGGGGCGACAACCTCTTCGTGCTCGATGTACGTAAGCCGCACGAGTATGACATTGCCAACCTGGGTGCGCCGCTCATCCCGCTGGATGAACTGCCCGACCGCGTAGACGAACTCGCGCCATACCGCGACCGCACTATCGTCATCCACTGTCGCTCCGGTGCCCGCTCGGCTACGGCGCTCAAGTTGCTGCGCAACCACGGATTCACGGACCTGCTCAACCTGAAAGGCGGCATTCTGGCGTGGAGCGACGAGGTCGATCCGTCAACTCCGAAGTATTGAGTCTATGAGGGGAAGAGTCTATGAGGCTAAGAAGCTACGAGACTAAGAAAGAAATCATAGGCTCCTAGACTCATAGGTTCTTAGGCGCTTACCGTGTAGCCTTCCTCCTCAATGGCTTCGACGAGGTGGGCGCGGTCTACGGCGGATGGGTCGTAGCTCACCTGTGCCCGGCCGATCTCCACGTTTTCGACGTCAACGCCATCTATGGATTCGAGTGCCTGCCGGACGGCTTTGACGCAGTGACCGCAGGACATGCCTTCTATGTTGAATGATTCGCTTTGCAGGGTCATTGTATAGGTCGATTGGGGTTGCAAGGTAAAGAGATCAAACCTACTCAGACGAGTCTTCGTAGATCCATCCGGTTACGGTCCTTGTAAAACAGGTGTTCGTCCAGAAAAGAATAAGCAGTCATTGCGAGGAGGTCAGCAATGACTGCTTAGAGCGAGCGTTCTAGAGGAGGAGACGGCGCTCGCGACTACTGCTTCTTATCTTCCAGGCGGAAGGTGATGGGCATCGACATGCGCACCTTGACAGGCTTGCCCCGCTGCTTGCCGGGTTTGAACCGGGCCGTCTGGACCACGCGCAGGGCTTCTTCGTCGAGGCCAGCGCCCTGGCCTTTGATTACCACGGCATCCTCGACGCGGCCTTCTTTGTTGATGACGAACTGCACAAAGACACGGCCTTCAACGCCTGCCTTCTGCGCTATCTCAGGATACCTGAGCCGTGCAGCGATGCCTTCTATACCGCCGATCAACACGGGCATCTCTTCTACCGCGACAAAGATCTCGGCATCATCCGCTTCTTCTTCCTCTACGACCTCGTCAGCAGGCGGCGGTGGGGGCGGCGGCAGGTTCGCCAGCGGCTCGTTGATGTCGAGCGTGGCATCCAGGTTGAGGTCAATGTCTGTTTCCAGCACGGCGTCGTTGGGCACCTCGACCGGCACCGGCGGCTGAGGCGGTGGTGGCGGTGGTTCTACCTGTTTCGTCTGGGTGATCTCCTCCATCTCCACGATCTCCTGGTCTGCCACGGTCACCGTAAACGCCTGCTCGAACTGCATGGGTGCATGGACGAGGCCCAGCATGACGAGCAGGGCCAGCACCAGGCTTACCTCCAACTTAATGCGACGCTGTCCATGCCAGTTGGCACCGGGTTTTTTCCGGGGCACAATGGATCGGCGCGCAGGCTGGCTGGGACGGGCCACCGGTGGTTTATTCGTTGACGGCTCGGCCATTGTGGGAGGAGCCGTTGCTGGCATGCGCACGGGTTGGCGGGCGCTGCGGGGTCGGGTTGGCGGTTGGGATGTCATAATGTCCTCCTTATGTCAAGCGGGACGGGGTCGCCCCGTAGTTAGCTTGCTGCTGTGTGGGTCTCGGCAGGGCCGTTCAGGGAAAGCAGTGACTTACCGAAGCTTTTCACCGTGAACACCGGGCAAGAAGCCATACGAACCACTTTCTCCGTGACGCTGCCGATGACCATGCGGCGGATGCCCGTCCGGCCATGCGTCGCCATCACGATCAGGTCACTGTTGTGCCGGGCGGCGAAGTCGACGGTGTCGAGCGCCGGGTTTCCACCGACGGCATGGACCTCGAAAGGTACCGTTTCTCCGAGCACCTGCTTGCCTATCGCGTGCAGCGCCTGGCGGCTGTTCTTCTGCATCTCGGCTGGGGTCAAAGTAAACCGGACCGGTGTGCCATACGCGCTGGACAGGTCAGCATGCTCTACTACGTGGAGCAGGTCGAGGCGGGCCTGATAGACTGCCGCCAGTTCTTTGGCATAGGCCAGCGCAGGCCCCCCGTACTCCGAAAAGTCTACCGGCACGAGGATGCGCTGCACGGTTTGTTCTGGCTTTGCAAGCGCTTCCATGCCGATCGTAAAAACAGGGCAGGGGGCCGTGCGCACGATCTCTTCGGCAATGCTGCCGATAAAGACATGGTCGAGGCCGCGTCGTCCGTGGGTGCCCATCACAATCAGGTCGATATCCTGTTCTCTGGCGTAGCGCTGGATGCCAGAGGCAGCAGAGACATCGGCCTCGCGGACATAGGTGGTCGGTACCTCTTTTTCCAGGTCGCCGCAGCAGGCCTGCATCTGGTCGGAGAGGGGAGCCGTGTCGAGATCCATCTCTTCCAGGTGGCCCTTCAAATCGTCAGGGTCACCCTCGGGCGGCACTGCGACGTTGAGTACGTGCAGTGCGGCTTCATAATGCCGGACCAGCAAGGCAGCGTGGGCAAAGGCGTGCTCAGCGCAGGCTGAAAAGTCCGTCGGGAAGAGTATTTTTTTGATCCGCAACATGGCTCCCTCGCGGTCTATGGGCTGTGTCGAAAGCGTGCTGCTTCAACCTGTACCCATAATATCGTCCCGCCTGGATTGTCCTTGACAGGGAGAGCCGTAGGTGGATTGTAGGGGAAAAGCAGATCCGCGCTGTAGGGGGATTCCCGTCATGAGGCGTGTCTGTTGCTACGTGGGGGATTGCCCGGTAGCGCTTTCGGGGAGTCACCGTCACCTATTGATAAGGACAGGGTGTATGCTTACGAAGACCATTCATCCTCAGACCAACCCCCTACTGAGAAGATGCATGATATGTCCTTTGAGATGCAGGAGGAGCACCAGCGCTTCGAGCTACTTCAGCAGCAGCTCGCGCTCCAGTTCCCGATCTTTCCCGACACGCAGGTGCCACGCACCGTCGTGGTCATTCCCAGCCTGAGCCTGGATGCGGAAGAGCTGACGAAAATATCGGGCGTGCATCACTACGAAGAGCGGATGCTTTGCCTGCTGATGTTGCTACGGATGCCGCGCACGCGCGTCGTCTACGTGACAAGCCAGCCCATCGCGCCGACCATCATCGACTACTACTTGCATCTGCTACCGGGCATTCCCACAAGCCACGCCCGGCAGCGGCTGACGATGCTGAGTTGCCACGATGCCTCGCATATGCCACTGACGCAGAAGATTCTCGAACGCCCACGGTTGCTACAGCGCATCCGAGGCGAGTTGACGGGTTGTCAGTACGGGCACATGACCTGCTTCAACGCTACGGCGCTGGAGCGCACGCTGGCCCTCGCGCTAAACATTCCGCTCTATGCCACCGATCCAGCCCTGACCTACCTGGGCACCAAGAGCGGCAGCCGGGAAGTCTTCCGGGCTGCCGGTATTGCTATGCCGGACGGGTTCGAGAACCTGCGCGACGAGGCCGATATGGTGGACGCTCTCGCCGCTCTCAAACAACGCAATCCGGCCCTCCGCAAAGCCGTCGTCAAGCTGAACGACGGCTTTTCTGGTGAAGGCAATGCCGTGTTCTCATACGAAGGGTGCCCCGCCGGTGCCGACTGCGCGGCGTGGGTGAAGCAGGTCTTACCTGAGCGGCTGCGCTTCGAGGCGGTGTCGGAGACATGGGCGCATTATCGCGTCAAGTTTGCCGAGATGAGCGGGATCGTCGAGGCGTTTATTGAAGGAGCCAACAAGCGCTCGCCCTCGGCGCAGTGTCGCATCAACCCGCTGGGCAAAGCCGTTGCCATCTCGACGCATGACCAGGTGCTCGGTGGGCCGTTGGGGCAGGTCTTTCTCGGCTGCACGTTTCCCGCCGCCGAAGTCTATCGGCTAGAGGTTCAGGAAGCCGGCATGCGCGTGGCCGAGGAACTCCGGCAGCGCGGCGTGCTGGGCCGCTTTGGCATCGACTTCATCTCGGTGCCCCGCGAAGAGGGGGGCTGGGATCACTACGCCATCGAGATCAACCTGCGTAAGGGCGGCACGACCCACCCGTTCCTGATGCTGCAATTCCTGATTGACGGGAAGTATGACCCGTCCAGCGGCTGCTACTATACGCCTTCCGGCCAGCCCCGCTACTACTACGCCTCCGACAACCTACAGCACGAAGCCTACAAGGGCCTGACGCCCGAAGACCTGATCGACATCGCGGTGTACCATGATCTGCACTTCCACGGAGCCACGCAGCAGGGCGTCGTCTTCCACCTCATCGGGGCGCTGTCCGAGTTTGGCAAGTTGGGTGTGCTCTGCATCGGCGACAGCCGCGAGAGCGCCCGCACGCTCTACCGTCACACCGTCGAGGTGCTGAACATGGAAACGATGCATAAAGCGTGAGAATAT
>DATGCC010000402.1:0-9611 GCA_035312345.1 Rhodothermales bacterium | reverse complement strand
AGACGGTGCTGACGTACGATGCTGCCGAGCCGCCATCGAACTCGTCCACTGGTACCATCTCTCTGTCGATGAACCATTCGATGGTGATGCTGCCCGAAGACAAGATGAAGCCGCGCAGGTGCGACAACCGCGTCGGCTATTTCAACGTTGAGATGACCGACTACGGCCTTGACACGCAAAAGGCTACGGAGGTGTGCTACATCACCCGCTGGCGGTTGGAGCCGTCGGATATGGAGGCGTTCCAGCGCGGCGAACTCGTCGAGCCGAAGAAGCCCATCGTCTACTACATCGACCCGGCGACGCCCGAGCAGTGGCGGCCCTACATCAAGCAGGGCGTAGACGACTGGAACGTGGCGTTCGAGGCGGCAGGCTTCAAAAACGCTATCCGCGCCGCCGACCCGCCGACGCTGGAAGAAGATCCCGAGTTCAGCCCCGAAGATGCGCGCTACTCCGTCATTCGTTACTTCCCTTCGGATGTGCAGAACGCCTACGGCCCGCACGTCCACGACCCGCGTACGGGCGAGATTCTAGAGAGCGACATCGGCTGGTTCCACAACGTCATGAATCTGCTGCGCAACTGGTATTTCATCCAGACGGCCCCCTCCAACCCAGGAGCGCGCGGCGTTGAGTTCACGACGGAGGAGATGGGCGAACTGGTTCGTTTTGTGTCGGCGCACGAGGTAGGCCATACGCTCGGGCTGCCACACAACTGGGGATCCAGCGCTGCCATCCCGGTGGATTCACTGCGCTCGCCCACGTACACCGCTGAGCATGGCACGGCCCCATCCATCATGGACTACGCCCGCTTCAACTACATCGCCCAGCCCGATGATGGGGTAACCAACTTCATGCCGCGCATCGGCATCTACGACAAATGGGCCATCGAATGGGGCTACAAGCCCATCCCGGAGGCGAACACAGCGAAAGCAGAGCGGCCCACCTTGAACGAGTGGATCAAGGAGCACGCCGACGATCCCGAGTACTGGTACGGACGGACGAGCGCTAGCTTCGATCCTCGCTCACAGAACGAGGACCTGGGCGACGACCCAGTGCTGGCGAGCGAACTGGGCATCGCCAACTTGCAGCGCATCATTCCGCAACTGGTCAACTGGACCTACCGCGAGGGCGAAAACTACGACGACCTCGAAGAACTCTACGGGCAGGTCGCCGGGCAGTGGAGCCGCTACATGGGCCATGTGGCTCGCAACATCGGCGGCGTCTACGAGACGTATAAGTCGTACGAGCAGGACGGGGTGGTCTTCGAGCCTGTCCCGGAGGAGCGGCAGGAGGCGGCGATGGCGTTCTTGCAGGAGCATGCCTTCCAGCGCCCGGATTGGCTGCTCAACACCGATGTGCTCAACCGCATCCAGCATGCCGGAGCCCTCGACGAAATCCGGCAACGGCAGGTCGGCATCGTCAACATGGTGCTGGATCCGCAGCGGCTGGCGCGCATGATCGAAGCCGAAGTGATGCTGGGTGACGAAGCCTACACGCTCGCTGAGATGATGGAGGATTTGCGCACCGGCCTCTGGAGCGAACTGCGGGGCGGTGGCGACATCAACCCGTTCCGACGCAGCCTGCAACGGGGCTATGTGGAGCGGCTGGAGTACCTGATGACCGAGGAAGTGGAGCCGCCCCCGGCCCGTTTCCGCGCCTTCATCGCGTTTACGCCCGTGGATGTGAGCCAGTCGGACATCCGTCCCTACGTACGAGGTGAACTGACAACGCTCCGCCGCGAAGTCGCCGCCGCTGTCTCGCGCACCAGTGACCGGGCCACCCAGCTTCATCTCCGCGACACGCTCGTCCGCATTGATGACATTCTGGAAGGAGAGGACGACTGAGCAGACAAAGGCAATGCTATAAAAAAGGGGGCGGCGGGTCATCAGGCTCGCTGCCCCCTTTACAAGCGTCAGGCGGCTAAAGCAGGTTGCATTCAGTCCACATATGTGGGGGGCGCAATGCCCTGCATGCGGAGGTAGATAATGGCCTGGCCGCGGTGATGGGTTGTATGATCGTGCAGCACGCGGATGACACCGAAGACAGGCATCTCTGTCATACCATCGTAGAGCCGCCCACCCCAGGGGGTTGTCTCAAGGGCGCGTTCTTCCGATATCTCTACTATGGCCGATGCGGCAAAATCCAGTGCCTGCTCAAGGGTCGTCAGGATGACTTCTTTAGATTTACCCGCTGCATTGAACTGGTCCTGAGGGACAGGGATCGGTTCGTTCTTGATCACCGAAGCGAATCCATAGACACTCGCTGCAACGTGGAGCATCTGCTCTGCAAAGGAACGGATCTCGGGTGTAGGGCGGTAGGCATAGCTATCTGCTGGCATCGCCTCCGCTACTTCCAGCATGTATGTCTTGGATCGGTTCCACGAGGCAGAAAAACTATCGACAAGTTCGGCAAAGGTGAATGCTGTTTCAGCATAGGCCACCGATCCAGCAAAGGGGAGCGCAGCGAAAGAAAGCGTGGCTCCTTGTCTCAGGAAGGCGCGGCGGTCGGTAGGCATCTTCATAGCGTTGGTGGGGCTGGTTAACGTGCCAGGGTTTTTGCTAAGCCCAGAGGGAGCGTTTATAGCAGCACCAGATACGTCAGCTTCGCCACGCCCACGCGGTCGTTGAGCAGCACATCGCGGCGCGGGTCGAAGAGCAGGTCGTTGTCGTCGGCGAAGTGGTAAGAGGTGTTGAAGACAAGAAAGAGGTCGCTGCCGGGCGTGTGGATCCAGTCGATGCGGATGTTGGCCTGCACATCGCGGGAGAAGTTGTCGTACTGGATCAGCGCCTTGGCAAACAGCTTGCGGCTGACCGCGCCGAGCACTGAGAGCGACAGTGTCGTCGCGTCGAATTCGCCGTTGTTGATGGGCAGGTCGATAATGGAATGGTTGATGCCGCCTTCCAGCGAGAGGTGCTGCGACTGCCGGAAGCCGAGGGTGCCACCGAAGTCCGTGCGGTTGCCGTGAAAGAATTCACCCGTAGTGACCCGCCCGGAACCGTAGAGCCGACGGCTAGAATCTGTTTCACCACGTAGGCCGACTTGACTGAAGGTATAGTCGGCGGCAGAGATCTCGGCGTTGGGACGGATGAAGAAGGGATCCTCAAGTCGCTCGAACTGTCGCAGAAAGGTGGCCGTTATGTTATCACGGCGGTTAAATTCGGCCCGTGCCAACACTTGCATCTCCGTTGTTTGCTTTTCACCATCCTGTCCCTCGATGTATCCATAGTCGCCCTGGAACTGGAAGCGTCGGATCATGGGTAGCCCCGACCAGGCAACAAGCGGGCTGTAGATAAGCTGTCCGGTGTATTCTCGCATGTCGCGTCGCCGGACGAAGCCGAGGGCTGGATTGTAGTTCTCGCCGACGCTCGTAAATGATGCCTGTGCGCCGTAGACATCGTTGCGCAACCGAAGCAGGGCATGGCCCGCCGCGTCGTTCAGGGCATCGTCAGAATCCCACACGTTCGTAAACCACGCATTGAATTGGCTCGAACTCCAGAACCGGTATTGCGCATCCACGCCGAGCGCCCGGTTGTAGCTGCCGTCCTGTTGCAAGTTGGTAAAAATGGCTCCCGCCGTCGCACGCGGAAACAGATTGGTGCGGACCCGCGCTACCGCGTTGTTGGCCGACTGGCTGCCGAACACATCGCGCATCTCCTCACCTGTTTCGATATTCAGCAGGCCCACCGAAAACCGTCCGACCTGCCCTGTCAGCCGTGCCCCTGCCAGAATCTGATTTGTCAGGCCGATGCGGCGGGAGAAGAAGGTCTGTGTCGAGCGCGCATTGCCATGCTCGAAAAGACCAGAGCGTTCCAGGAAGAACTCGCGTTTTTCGGGGAAGAAGAGGCTGAACCGGGACAGATTGAGTTGCACGTTGTCGGCTTCCACCTGTGCGAAATCGGTATTCACCGTCATGTCCAGCGTCAGGTTCGAGGTGATGCCGTACTTGACATCCACGCCCAGATCCCGCGTGAATTCGGATTCGGTTTCCTCGAATTGCAGGTCAGGGCGGATTTCCTGCACACCGGTAATTACATAAGGCTTGATCTCGATGTTTTTGCCGCGCCGGATATTTTTGAGACCCGTGAGTTTGCCGTATTGCGAGACGGCGGCGATGACGCTGAAGGGGCTGCCGTATTCCAGCCCGATGGGCGGCCACATCACACGCTCGTTTTTGCGGTTGATCATTCGCGAAAGCATCAGGCCGAAGTCGATCTCGTCGCCCTCAGGAAAGCGAAGCTGGCGGAATGGAATAGATACTTCCATCGACCAGCCATCGTCGTCGATGACCGTTTCGCTCCGAAAGACGGCATCCCACGAGAAGCTGTCGATGGTAAGGCCCTCGTCGGTGATGGTGGCGTCGTCTTGCGTGCCAAGAGCGTTCATCTCGAAAAGATAGGCGTTGCGTCCATCCTGGAAGGTGTCCAGCCCTATGTAAGCGTGATCGTCGCGGTCGTTGCGCCCGCCGCGTTCCAGGTTCTTGGCACGAATAAGCTGCGGGTCGCGGTCGTAGAACTGGAAGGCGAAATACAGGTTATCGCGGTCGTAGGCAATGCGCACCTCGGACGGCTCGGTGGCCGGCGATCCATCTTCGGGCCAGACCTGGATGAAGTCCGTGACCGGCTCAATGCTTTGCCAGACTGCATCGTCGAGGTGCCCGTCGATATGCGGCGCTTCTTCGACGAAGACCGCCGTGATTTCGTGTGGTGCGGGGTCGGGTGGAAGCGGTGTGGACTGGGCAAAAAGGGGTGTCACCAGCGCAAAGGGGATGACAGCAGAAAAGAGTCGTGGCAGTGAAGGCATGCGGTTTCGAGTGGGGTGGAGGTGGGAAGTGCTAAATTTCCTACGGGGCGACTTCGGAAAGGATACAGCCCTGTTATACCTGCTGCGAGGGACTTGATTGGCAGAACGGCCTGTAACAGATCCAGTTAGAAAGCTACGGAAGGTTGCATGGAAGTGTCTACCATCCCAAGCCCATAAAACCATGAACCGCCGATCTTTTCTGACTTATCTTCCCGGCCTGCTTGCCGTGCCTACCCTCGTGTCGGCCTGTGGACAGGGTCAATCCCAATCGGCCCAGGAAGCGGATTCAGGCAGGGCGGTGCCAGATGACTCGCTCCGTATCCATTCTGCCATCGGCGACTTTGAGGTGCTAAACAAACCGGCAGAAGCCTGGCGCGGGGTGGTGTCTGAGGAGGCCTACCAGATCTTGTTTGAGGATGGAACGGAGCCGCGCTATTCAAGCGATCTGCTTAAGATCAAGGCACGCGGCACGTACATCTGTGCGGCGTGTTACCTGCCACTGTTTCCCTCAACCACCAAATACGAGAGCGGCACCGGCTGGCCCAGCTTCTGGGCACCGTTGGAAGGTAACCTCGGCGAGGAAATGGATCGCAGCCTCGGCATGGCGCGTACCGAGTACCACTGCAAACGCTGCGGCGGGCATCAGGGGCACATTTTCAATGACGGACCCAACCCGACCGGCCTGCGCTACTGCAACAATGGCCTCGCGCTCCGTTTCATTCCTGAAGTCGACCCCCTGCCCGATCTGCGCTCCTGAGCATATTTTGTCATGCTGAACTTGATTCAGATCTATGCGATGGCCCTTGAGATGCTGAACCGTGTTCAGCATGACCTGCTATCAAAGCTTTTAATTAGCCCCCAATACCATGAATCGCACATTCGAATTGCTTGCCCTGTTGCTCGTGGCGGGCCTGTTGCTGGCAGGCTGTGCCAATTCCTCCGCCGATGGACCGTCTGCTGAAGCGGACATGGCCGAGGCAGAAGCCATGACGGTAGATATTGACCCGGCCAATGCCGACACCGCGACGTTCGCCGGAGGATGCTTCTGGTGCATGGAACCGCCCTACGACAAACTCGACGGCGTGGCGGCGACTATTTCTGGCTATGCAGGCGGCTCGGTGGCAAATCCAACCTATGAGCAGGTGTCGTCCGGCGCAACAGGGCATGCTGAGGTCGTCAACATCATCTATGACGCGACCACAGTAGACTTCGAGACGCTGTTGTATGTTTACTGGCGCAACGTCGATTTACTGGACGACGGTGGGCAGTTCTGCGACCGAGGTTCGTCGTATCGCCCTGTCATCTTCTACCACAACGAGGAGCAGCGCCAACGGGCAGAAGCCTCGAAGGAGGAAGTCGCCGAGCGTTTCGATCAACCTGTGGTAGTGCCCATCCAGCCGCTGGATGCCTTCTACCCGGCAGAGGACTACCACCAGAACTTCTACAGAAAAGATCCGCGCCGCTACAAAAGCTACCGCACTGGCTGTGGTCGCGACGCCCGCCTGCGCCAGCTCTGGGGCGATGAAGCTGGTGGCGCGATGGTGGAGAGTGGGGAATAGATGCTCTTTTTGTTGCAGTATGGTTGCTCTGTAGCGACTGGCGATCCAAGCACAAGAAAGTGCGTAAGGTAAACTTATGAAAAACAGCTAATCCGGGCGCGGTTGCCCTGGAAATACCGAACTGCTTTATCATCGCTTGCACCTGCTGGTTGTCACGCATGCACACGCATTGAAACTTTCCAGGTTTGAAGACGCACCAATCGAAGTCACCTTAAATCCATGATCTAGTTTAAAGAGGATGCGTTCGACTTACGCAAAGTTCTTCTAATAAGCATTATGGGTTGAAAGTTCAGATAGAAAAATCTATCCCTAAGCGCTGAGTTATAACGATCTTCTCTAAATTCCTTGTCTTGATATCGAAAGGTACCAGCTCCGATCGAGAATATACCATCCAGCAAAGATACGCCCACTTCATAAGCAAAGGAGACCTTTATTCGATTGTCAGTTTGGTCTTTCAGGACTCTCAGAGCAGGATTCTTCCCTACGGTAGGATCAGGGTCCTCATATAGTTCAATCTCCTCAGGAAAGGAAAAGGCTACCTGAATAGACGCAAGAGCCCTGAAAACGTTAAATTCAAGCCCGTATCGATAGGATCGTAAATCCATGGGCTGGAAAAGCTCTTCCTGATTGATAACTTCGTTTGCACCCACATTATTCCTATGAAAGCCACTATTGGGCTCGACAAGAAGACGGGAGCCGTTAAACCATGGCCCTCTATCTCTCCAGCACAAAGTAAGGGGGTCCCTACACCACATAGCCGAAGATATTGAACGACGCTTACTACCCCATGAGATGACCCCATCGTAGAACGAACTAGCGTTTGTTATGTTGGTCTCTTGAGAGAGTTGTTGCAGGAGAGGTGATGCTATCGCTGTGGCGGGACCCACCCCCGGCGCGCCTCCTTGAATCATTGCGACAACAACAAAATCCCCATTGTCGTTAACGTAAAACAAAGGCCCCCCACTATCTCCATGCCTGATAGAGGTCTCTTGCCCCTGTGTAGGGGAGCTTAGCTCCAGAGTCTCATTGTAGCGGTTTACGACTTTTGCCGTTCGAAAGCCGGGATTATCGCTGCATTGGTTTCTGTGTTCGCCTCCATACCCAACACCTGTTAATTCTTGGTCGAGATCCTGGATATTGCCCAAAGTCAACGGTGTCACACTCCATCCACTCAGGTTCACATTGAGTAGGGCGAGGTCTGTGTCAAGATATTTCGTTCTTTCGACGATAGCATTTATCTCTCTGGGGACGCCGTTTGTGTCCATCCCCCTGACAACCGACATCTTCTCGCTGCCAAGGACATGGCTAGCAGTGATGATTTTAACAGAGCCATCATAGGTGCGGACAAAGAATCCTGTCCCACAGCTACTCTGCCCTTCTACTCTGACTACTGCGGATAAGAAGGTGGCTTTGAAAGCGTCCATGAGCGAATAATCTGGGTCTTCTTGGAGTGCGTAAAGCGGTGATTCCCTATCTAGTCTCGCCAAGTCGTCCAGACGCTGTTTTGCCGATGATGTACGCCTCCACTTAATATTTTGGACTGGAATTGCCCAAGATATTGCTGCTGCTCCCTGCCATATACCTCCATTTACAATGCCCAGAACAGATTTATCATCTAGGTCGATTACAGGGGCACCTGAATGTCCCGAAATCATATTTCCTTCTAGATAGAGGACCTCGGCTTCCGTATCTGGACTCCTCCTTTCATCAAAGGCTCTTGCATATCTATCCTCAATAAAATCTGAAAGGATTTGTCTGGGGGGATTTCCTATATATACGTCTTCTTTCTTTTTAAATTCAATTCCGGCCGGATGGCCCCAAACACCTACCCTCTGACGAGAGTGTGGATCCGAATCACTTTTAGTAAAACCCTCGTCGCGTTCACTCTCCAGTTTCGTATTACTCAATAGTGCTAGATCGTGGTCGATATCCACGCGCACAATATTTAGTCCCGTGAAGGTCTTTGCCTCCTTGTTAACGGCACCGATTCTGTCCGCTCCAACTACACCGTGGAGTGCTGTGATGATACCTGTCGTTCCAGTCATTTGAAAACCTGTCTGAACATAGCGCTTCGACCCCTTCGTTATTCGGACGGAGTAAACATACTCCTCTTGCGCTAGAGCCGGATTCTCAGGTAGTGCCAAGATCAACATTAGCACCGAGAATATGACAGTCTTCATTGTGTACATAGCATCACCTTTATCGCTTCTAAGCAGGAATCACTATCGCACTTCTCCAAAGCCTTCAGGATTGTTTCGTCAGCTAAGAGTTCAAGTTCTGCTTTCAAGCTTGCTCCCGATTCCAGAATAATAGGCGCACAAGTGTCGGCTGATAGATAAGACGCGTAAAGAGCCCCCAATGATTGTTTCTGTACTGAAGAGCGTTGGGTCTCTGTGCCTGAATAAAGCGTATCAAAAAGCCGTAGATAGAGGTCCTGTTCGGGCAAATTGGTCTTTTCCCATCTAGAAACGAATCGTTCTGCACGAACACCTAGTAAGTCATTCGTTCGGACATACGTACCCATCGGTGCTCCTATAGCTATTCCCAGGAGTAAAGCCGTCAGTGGTAGGGGACTAACCGGCTGCAGCTTCCCGGCGAGCTTGTCCTTCTCACCCGTGTCTGATTCTTCCCCGGAAGGTGACTTTTTAATTCCAGCAAGGACACTGACGACGCCACTGGCAAGAGCAAATAGACCGCCCAGGAATATATGCAGCACTTCGGATACTGATAGACCAATGAGCCAGCCAAGGGAAATACCAGCTAATGTCAAAGACAAAAAAGACAACCACTTACGATTTTCCACTCTTCAACCTCTGATCTAGCCAATTGTTGAGAAGAGCGTGCAAACTAATAATTCCCCGATACAGCGCCCGTTATAACTAAATGCCCTGTCCGATAGCACGATTACTAATTGATATATAAGACAGCCTGCGGAGAGGAGCAAGGCATAGGGGTTAATTATGCGAACGTGCTTCTACACGCCTAAATACTTTTTTATCACAACGCCTCGCAAATAGCGCTGGGCGTGCCGTAACGCCGATAATTGGTGCCGGGGTCGATCTTCGGGTTGGTGCCTTCCTGGAACAGGACAATGATGTCGGAGCCGCCGAAGAGGAAGTAGCCGAACTCATCGCCTTTGAGCAGGGTGTTGCCGACAGTGGCCGTCATGTTGACGGAGGATACCTGCGCCATGCCCACCGGAATCGCGGCGACAATCCAGACATTGCCGAAGGGCGAATCCGTGGTGTCAATGGT
>DATGCC010000401.1:0-2521 GCA_035312345.1 Rhodothermales bacterium | reverse complement strand
ATGTGTTGGCAGCGCAAACGGCCAAAACCGTGTTTCTGGTGCCGGAAGTGCATGTGCTGAGCATCAGCCCGAAGGGCGGCAATCTCGACATGCTCGATCACATCGGGGGCACGACCCTATTTGCAGGCCCCGTGCCATTGCAAGATTGGGATTACCGCGTCGATCACGATGAGGTGGAGCGGCAGGGCTTGACTCCTTCTCCGGACGAATTGCCTGACCAACTTTTCGCCCAACTCCAGCATGAACGCAAAACCCTGCCGCTGGCCCTGCGCCGGGGCGATGCCTATCTGCCGTTCCACAGTGGCAGCACGCTGGAAGCCGACGACCGCCTGATCGTATTGCATGTACCCGAAACGCCAACGCGTTTGGCTTACGACCGATTCGACCGGTTGGCGGCGCAGTGCCCCGTGCTGGATATCGAGCAGGCCCTTTCCATCGAAGAACTCTTCAGCATGGTGGCCGATGTGCTCGCGCCACGCCTGGATGCCGACCCTGAGGAACTGGTCGGGCTGTTTCAGGATCGCGAGGCATCAAGCAGCACCGTGTTGTTGCCGGGTGTGGCTATTCCACATATTGTCATAGCAGGGCCAAAGCAGTTCGAGATGGTGATGGTGCGTAGCCGTCGCGGCGTATTGTTTCCCGGCCAGATGGAACGCGTGCACACGGTATTTGTGCTGGCGGGTTCGCCCGATGAACGCACCTTCCATCTGCGCGCCCTCGCCGCCATTGCCAAGATCATCCAGTGGCCCGACTTTGAGGCAAACTGGATGATGGCGCTCGACGCTGAGGCGGTGCGTGGCCTCGTCCTGCGTTCCACCCGCCGCCGGTTGCCCGAAGCGCCACCGCCCGGCAATGGTATTATGCCCATGCCCGAGGCTTCCTGATTACGCTCCTACTTTCGCATTCAAATAATAACGGCTTCATGACCTCTTACCTTGTACGTGCCAAGCAAGGCTTACTGCGACCATTCCAGACTTTCTTTCAAACCTCCGCCTCGGGCGGTGTGATCTTAATGGTGTGCGCGCTGGCGGCGTTGGTGCTAGCCAACTCGCCCTGGGCCGACGCCTACTTTGACATCTGGCAGACGATAGTGACGGTTGGCGCAGGCAGTTTCGCGATTTCCAAGCCACTCCTGCTCTGGATCAACGACGGGTTGATGGCGATCTTTTTCTTCGTCGTTGGGCTAGAGATCAAACGCGAAGTGCTGGTCGGAGAGCTATCGTCGGCGAAGCAGATGGCGTTGCCGTTGGCGGCAGCGCTGGGCGGCATGGTCGTTCCGGCTCTACTCTACCTGACGCTCAACGCAGGGACACCCACCAGCAGTGGCTGGGGCATCCCCATGGCGACGGATATTGCTTTTGCGCTGGGTGTGCTGGCCTTGCTGGGGACCCGTGCCCCGCTGGCGCTCAAGATCTTCCTCACCGCCCTCGCCATCGTAGACGACCTCGGAGCCGTGCTGGTCATCGCTTTCTTCTACACGAGCAAACTCTCGCTCACAGCCCTCGGCGTGGCAGGCGTGGTCTTTTTGATCTTGATGGCCATGAACCGTGCGCGGGTGCAGCGGACGGCAGTATACGTTGTACTGGGCATCATCCTGTGGGTAGCCTTTCTCAAATCGGGGGTCCACGCGACCATTGCAGGCGTGCTGCTGGCGATGACCATTCCCGCCCGCCGCCGCATTGATGCGCCCGTGTTTTATGAGCGCGTCAAGGCCATGATGGTGGAGTTTGCCGAGGATCTCAAGCCCGGGCGGACCGAGCCGACGACCGACCAACGCGACGCCATCCAAACCATTGAAGTAGCCTGCGAAGCCGTCGAGACACCGCTGGCCCGGATGGAACATGCGCTGCACGGCTGGGTCGCTTTTGGCATCATGCCAATCTTTGCGCTCGCCAACGCAGGTGTTGCGCTGAGCGGCGATCTCGGTGCTATGCTGACATCTTCGGTGTCGCTGGGTATCATCCTCGGCCTCTTCTTCGGGAAACAGATCGGCGTGTTGTTCTTTTCGTGGCTGGCTATCAAACTGGGCTGGGCTGAGCGACCGGCAGGCGTCACCTGGCGACAGCTTTATGGCGTAAGTTTGTTAACAGGCATTGGCTTCACCATGTCATTGTTCATCGCCAACCTCGCCTTCGTAGATGCGGCTGTGTTGGATGCTGCCAAAGTGGGTATCTTTGCCGCATCACTCATCGCTGGGGTTGCGGGCTGGGCCATGCTTCGCCTGACAACAAACGAGACCGAGAAGATGCCCGTGCAAGAAGAACTGGCAGAAGCAATCTCTTAAAGCCGACTCTCCATGTCTCCCTTTTCTCCCATGTTGCTCCTTGCTGGTCTCGGCCTTCCTTTTCTGGCCGAGCTCGTAGCGATCTTCGTCGTAAGTGTGCTGATTGCGTACGGGTGTTACCGGTTAGGGCTGGTACCCATCGCTGGTTTTTTGCTGGTGGGCGTACTCATTGGACCGGGTGCGCTGGGATTGGTGGAGGATCGCGAAGTGATAGATATTCTTGCCGAGGTCGGCGTG
>DATGCC010000400.1:0-6340 GCA_035312345.1 Rhodothermales bacterium | reverse complement strand
CCGGAATACAGCCCTTCGGTGTTCTCTCGAAAAATGATCAGATCCACATCATCGAACGGCGTCTCGATACCCGGCAGGTTGATGCAAGGCCGGACGTTGGCATACAGATCGAGTTGTTGCCGGAGCGAGACGTTGACACTCCGAAAGCCTTTACCCACGGGCGTCGTGATCGGGCCTTTGAGCGCAACCTTGTTTTCCCGGATCGATTCTAGAATGGTGTCGGGCAGGGGCGTACCATACTCATCGACTGCCGCCGATCCCACCTCCTCGTGCCGATCCCAATCGAATTCTACGCCGGTGGCTTCCAGTACACGGACCGTAGCGTCCACGACTTCGGGGCCGATGCCATCGCCGGGTAACAAAGTAACTTTATGTGCCATGATAGGGTGTCTATTAAGGAACGGATGCCTTAAAAAGACCGGGCGGATCGAAAACGTTCCCAACAAAAAAGCCCTGCCAGGGGCAAGGCTTTTGATTGTACGAACTATTCAAGATGTCGCCCTCAGATGACGGCACCTAGCGGGTCTGCACATCGCGTTTCGAGGAATAATTGATCCGCAACGTGCCGCCTTTGCGCAACTCTTGCTGCACATCCGTCACGATGCCCATCTCCGATTCCTCGTCTACACGGAGGGAGACGATGAGGCGCGGCTCCTCGCTCAACTTGCGGTACATAATGGTACGGATGTTCGTCAGGTCTTCGATCAGCGCGTCGTCAATCTGCACTTTCGTATCCCCGAATTCGTTGTTGCCCAACTTTTCAGGGCCCATCCAGATGTACGAGACGTAGCGTTTCTGCTCGATCTTGGTGAGCGCTTCCGCCTTCGGCAGGATGGTACGCACCTGCACATCTTGCTCTCTGAGCACCGTCGTGACCATAAAGAAGATCAGCAACATGAAGATGATGTCGGGAAGCGAGGCCGTGGGGATGCCCTGCGAGGTTTGCGCCTTCTTTTTAAAATGCTGCGACATGGATTTGCTTGGCTATAAAAGGCAAAGGAGAACTTACTTAGATGCTGCCATCACCTATATCAGGCTCGGCCAGCGAGATCTGGGCCGGGATGCGCTCGCGGACGAGATTTTCGTCATCAGGACCCAGGCTGTCCCGGTAGTCCTGGTAGTTCGCTGCACCCAGTTTGCGGGCTTCCGAATCCCACATCTCGAAATACGCCATCCAGACTTCGTCCAGCGCCTGGATGTACATGTCGTACGGTGTCTGGCGGTCCGTCTTGATAGAAACGACCGCCTTATCAGCGCTTTCCGCGTAGGCCTCATCCGCCCCATTATTCTGGACGTGCCGCACCACTTCGGCGCGGACCTGATTGATAGCAGAGGCTTCATTCTCCAGCAACACCTGTCCCTGTGCGTTGATAAGCACAGTGAGAATGTTGCGCTCCTTCACCGGAGGCGGCTCCACCTCGGGGTCCAGTTCTGGCGGCAGCGTCATGCCAATACCTGTGTCCACATCAATGGTCGTGGTCACGAGGAAGAAGATAAGCAGCAGAAAGGCGATGTCCGCCATGGACGAGGTCGGAATCTCGGCCTCGCTCCGCACTTTTTTGTGTTTCAGCAATCCAGGCATAGCAATCGAAAAGGTCGGTCAGATGAGACAGAAGGCCGTGCGGACGTATGCCGCACCCGGTTCATCAGGTGAAAAGCCCACGGATGCCGCTGAGAAACAGCGAGAGGGTGGCTACCAGAAACACAATGAAGAAGGTGTAGATGGCAGCCAGCGGCCAGTCGCCGAGCACCAGCCCCATGATGCCAAGCAGCACAATGGGAAAGATGACGATGACCATCGACAATGGCTTGATTTTGCCGTGGGCGAGGCTTCTGGCTCCAAAGACCAGCATGGTCAACAGACCCAATCCAACGAGGATGACAACGGCCCAGATGGCAATGACAACGATGCTCATAACAGGTGTCCAGGGGTTTGAAAGTTAGGAAATGGCACATAGGAACTGGTCAATGGGAATGAGCGCTCTTTCAGCCTATGCCCATGGACCAGTTCCCGGTTACCAAATCAGGCATCATCCGACGCGACGCGGGGCGCAGGCGCAACGGGGCGGCCCGCATTCATCATCACGAGCGAGTCGATAAGCTCAATCGAGGCCTCCTCCATGTCTACCACGATGCGGTCGATTTTCGACACGGCGTAGTTGTAGAAGAATTGCAGGATGATAGCAACGATCAGACCGAACACCGTCGTCAAAAGGGCGATTTTGATACCACCGGCCACGAGGCTCGGCGAGATGTCGCCAGCAGCTTCGATGGCGTCGAAGGCCGCGACCATCCCGACCACCGTGCCGAGGAAGCCGAACATCGGGGCCAGGGCGATGAAGAGCGAAAGCCAGACCAAGCCACGCTCCAAAAAGCTCATTTCAATAGACCCGTAGGCCACCACCGCCTTTTCGACGGCGTCGATGCCTTCGTCTACGCGAAGCAGACCCGCCTGGAACACCGAGGCCACCGGGCCGCGCGTGTTGGCACACACTTCTTCGGCTGCCGAGATGCCGCCGTCTTCTAGCGCCCGCTTAACGTTGACGATGAATTTACGCGTGTTGATGTCGGCTCGGTTTAGCGTGATGACGCGTTCCAGTGCAATGGCAAGGCCGAGCAACAAAATGATCAAGACGGGCCACATGAACTCGCCGCCTTCATTGAAATAACGGACCAGCAGGTTAATGGTGCTTTCTTCACCTGCCTCCTGTGGCAGCAGCATGAGGGTGCTCAGAAGCTTCATGGATGATTCCTCCAGTGTAACAGAATGGTTTCGTAACCGGGATTTCGGGGATGGGTCTAGCGCTCAAGCCTGAATATAAACACCTTCCTGCTTGAATAGCCAACCTGCATTGTTTCTTAATGCCATCGCGTGGTGGGACGCAAAGCATCAGATCTAATGATGTTATTCATTCTCCCGGCGAATGTCAACCCAATCGGATTGGACATAGCCTCGTTCAGAGACCATCATCTCTGCCCGAAGTTGCTGCCTGAAATGTAACGAGACGTGTAAAAGAAAAGGGTACGAGTCTAGGAGGCACAAGAGCCTAAGCGTCTAGGATGCAAAAAATCTAAGGCTTTTACATCTCCTGCATTCATAGCCTCTCAGGCTTTAATCATCCAAATAAGCCGATTCCAGAGCGATAGCCTGCGGAAAGAGCGAGCGGGCCTGGTTGAAGGTGCGGTCCACGTTGTGCATAATGGGATACCACGCCTTGTAATCGAAGAGCCGTACCGCCAAGCGCGCTTTGAGCCTTGTTTCCAGGTATTCCCGATCTGCACTGAGTTCGGCTTCGCTGAAAACCTTGCGCGCTTCGCCTTTGTCCTGCGTGGTGCCTTCGACCTCATTCACTATTTGCACGCCGTGCTCTTCAGCATACCCCATGAACGCATCGAAAAGGGCATCGTCTACTTCGTAGTTTTCAACGAAGGCTTCACGGCGGTCATCCCAGGTAGCCCGGAGCGCATCGCCCTCGTGGTCGAGCCAACTGCGGACAAACGTGTTGTCGAGATTTTTACTAAACACGGCCTGCAACAGCGCCGACGCCGAGTCGATGTCTACCACGTAATCGGGCAGGATGCCGCCCCCGCCGATGACCGTGCGCCCGGCATCGGTTTCATATTTGAGCGAATCGGGCACCGTTTCGATGATTTCGTCGGTGTCGAGCAACGCGGTTTCGTCGCGCAGTTCGCGTTTGATTTCGTAATATGCTTCGCGGTCGCCACTCTCGTAGGGCGTCTGAATCAGACGACCCGAGGGCGTATAGTAGCGTGAGATGGTAACACGGAGGGCACTGCCATCCGGCAGGCCAAACTGCTGCTGCACCAGCCCTTTCCCGAAGGTCCGCCGCCCCACGATGAGACCCCGGTCGTGGTCCTGCAACGCGCCAGCGACGATCTCACTGGCCGAAGCCGAACTGCCGTCCACCAGCACGATCACAGGTTTTCTCTCGAAAGAACCATTGGGCCGGGCACGGAACTCGCGGTTGTTATCAGAGAGCCGCCCCTTTTGCGACACGATCAGCGCATCGTCACCCAGGAATTCGTCACTCATGCGGACGGCCATTTCCATGTAGCCCCCTGCGTTGCCGCGCAGATCGAGCATCAGTTGCTCCATACCCTGCTGCTGCAATTCGCTAAGGGCTTTGATGAACTCGCCATACGTGGTACGAGCAAAGCGGTTCACTTTGATGTAGCCCGTCTTGTCATCCACCATGTAGGCCGCATCGACCGAATAGATCGGAATGCGGTCGCGGGTGATGGTGATGTCCAGATTTTCGGGGTAGTTGGGACGCACAATGGTGACGTCCACCTTCGTGCCTCGCTTACCTTTGAGCGTGCGCTGCACATCTTCCGTCTCAAAGCCTATGGCGTCCTGCCCATCTACGGCAATAATGCGGTCGCCGGACATTAATCCAGCGTCTTCGCTCGGCCCGCCCGGCACCACGCTCAACACCGTCAGCGTATCGCGGTCTTCGGTGCCCGTAACGAATTCGTACGAAATGCCAATGCCCTCGAATGACCCGCTGAAGTCTTCCTCCACGCTGCGCATGCGTTCGGCGTCGATATACACCGAGTGCGGATCCAGTTCGGTCAGCATGCCCCGCAACGCGCTCTCGGCCAGCTCTGCCGAATCTACTTCTTCAACGTAGCGTTCGTTGATAACGAGGAAAGCATTCTCTAGCTTCTTAAGCGCATCGTACGTATCGTCGCTGGAACTGATGGAGCCAATCTTCAGCCCGAGCAACACGCCTGCAATCAGCAAAAGCGCGCCGCCGGTCATGAGCATTTTCTGCCGCATAAGAGCTTTCTTTTTGTAGGAATGAGCACAATACCGCCCCGCTGAAACGAGCGGCTGCCAGAAGAGACCTATTTGTAGACGGGCAGAAGCCACGCTGGTTTCGCTTCCACCCGGACCTTGTGGGATTGGATCCCGTTTGGGATGATGCTGAAATATTGGTTACTGGTTTGGGGTTCTGGTTTTCAGTTGTCCTTATTAACCAGGAACCAATAACGAGCAACCAGCACCTCTTTACCGAACCGTATGACCAACAAACAAATAGCCCGTTACCTGAAAGAAACCGCTGCGCTCATCGAACTGACAGGCGGCAATCCTTTTCGCGGGCGTGCCTTCGACCGGGCTGCACGTACTTTAGAACGCGAAGAAACCGCCGTTGCCGAGTTGCTGGCAGAAGATGCACTGACGGAGATCCCTGGCATCGGCGCGGGGCTGGCAGCGCAGATCCGCGAGTTGCTGGCGTATGGCTCATTCGAGCTACGCGACGAATTGCTCTCCGCCATCCCACCCGGCCTGCTTGATGCCCTACGCGTGAAAGGACTGGGAGCCAAAAAAGTCCGTCGGCTCTGGAAAGAACTGGGCATCACTACGCTGGACGAGCTGGAGCAAGCCGCCACGATGGGCCGCCTTGCTGAACTCGATGGCTTTGGCACGAAATCGCAGGACAACATCCTTGCCAATGTCCGCCTGCTCAAGCAGTATCAGCAACAGCTACGCTACGCTGATGCGCTCCACGAAGTCGCGCCTCTCCTCACTGCCCTCCGCGACCTGCCTGCCATCAAGCGCGCCGAGATCGCCGGGGCGCTACGCCGTAAGTACGAAACCGTAGATGCTGTGGTGCTTCTGGTATCAACGGACGACGTAGCAGCGGCGAGCGCAGTCATCAGTGAGGTAGCCAATGTAGCAGAGCGCGATACTTTGGAGAGCATACGCACCGGGACGATGCCGAGTGGCTTGCCGTTGCGCCTTCACCTTGTATCGCCTGCCTCCTTCGGCACAGCGTGGTGGCGGCTAACCGGCTCTGAGGAATTCATCGCCGCCTTTGAAGCCGCCCACGGCACCCCTGCTGCGGTCGCTGAGGAATCTGAGGTGTTTGCTGCTGCCGGGCTCCCGTTTATCGAACCCGAACTACGCGAGGATGCCAGCGCGCTGAAGGCCGCCGCCAACGATGCCCTGCCGAATCTCATCACCGTAGACGATCTGCGCGGCTCGCTCCACAACCACTCGACGTACAGCGACGGCACCCACACGTTGCGGCAGATGGCAGAATATGCCCGTACGATGGGCCTCTCCTACTTCGGCATCTGCGACCACAGCCGCTCGCTGAAAGTTGCCAACGGGATGCCAATAGAGCGCGTGGCACAACAGCAGGAAGAAATTCGCTCGCTGAACGCGGAGCTTGCTGCGGATGATGGCGCTCCCTTTCGGGTTTTCAGCGGGATCGAAAGTGACATCCTGGCCGACGGTGCCCTCGACTACCCGGAAGACGTGCTGGCCTCGTTCGACTTCATTGTGGCGAGTGTCCACACGCGGTTCAACATG
>DATGCC010000399.1:0-5405 GCA_035312345.1 Rhodothermales bacterium | reverse complement strand
CCAGCTATAGTTGCCATCGAAGTCGCGTTTCTGCGGCTTCGGGATGGTGGTCTGGTTCCACGGGTGGTCCTGGCTGACCGGGTTGCCCAGCGGGTCGTGCGTGACGAACGTTTCCTTGTCCTGCCAGCCTTCGTAGTAGGAACTCCCGAGCAGGATACGGATGCCCAGGTTGATGTCCACCAGATTCGTCGTCACCAGTTCGCCATCGACGATGACACCGGGGGTGACGTACATGGCATTGCCCCAGTCATTCATCGTCTGGTAGCGGTAGTCGCACACGTCCGGGTCCTGGAACGATCCCCAGCAGCCGATCAGAATGCGCCGCCGCCCTACCTCTTCGTAACCGGGCAGCGCTTCGTAGAAGAAGTCGAAAAGGTCGTCGTGCAGCGGCACACATCGTTTCATAAACTCGACGTAGCGCTGGAGGCGGACCAGATAGTCTGTAAAGAGTTGCACCGTCGGCACCGTACCGACACCGCCGGGATACAGCGTGGAGGGATGCACATGGCGCCCTTCCATCAGGCAGAACATCTCGCGGGTGTAGCGGCTCACCTGGAGCGTCTCGCGGTAGAATTCACCCTCAAACGGGTTCAGTGCCGTCATAATGTCGGCGATGGTTTTGTAGCCGTGATGCTCGGCACCAGGTGCGGGCGTTTTTTTGGCTTGCTCCCACACCCCAGGGTTGGTTTCGCGCACCATCTTCTCGCAGTAATCCACCCCCACGAGGTTGTCCTGGTAGATGTTGTGATCGAAGATGTACTCGGCGGCCTCGCCCAGGTTAATAATCCACTCCGCCAGCGGTGGCGGCTTTACGCCGAAAGCCATGTTCTGCGCGTAGACAGCGCAGGTGGCATGGTTATCCCCACAGATGCCGCAGATGCGGCTCGTGATGAAGTGAGAATCGCGGGGATCTTTGTTCTTCATGAAGATGCTATAGCCCCGGAAAATCGACGAGGTGCTGTGGCACTCTTTCACCTCTTTGTTGTCGAAGTCGATCTTGGTATAGATGCCAAGGCTGCCCACGATGCGGGTAATGGGATCCCAGGACATTTCCACGAGATTACCGGATCCGCTCGCCTTGCTGGTGGTCGGTTGCGTGACGACTTCTGCCATGGTAGATGTGGGATTTTGGATTAGGGAAGCAGAATTTTGGAGTGTCAATCCAAAATGGCATCAACCGTAGTGCTTGGGCTGGTAACCCGTGGTGAGTTCAGGGCCGGGGTGTCGCCAGCTTGGCTCTTTGTTGAGCGTGCTCTGCGTGAAGCTGCGGAGCGTGCGGATGGTAGCTCCATACACCTTGACGGCACGACCTGAAAACTTGGCCCCCGGCGGCGTATCCATAAAGGGCATGAACTTGTCTGGGAAGCCCGGCATGGTGCAGCCGATGCAAATGCCGCCCACGTTGGGGCAGCCGCCGATGCCCGCCATCCAGCCGCGCTTGGGCACGTTGCACTGCACCACCGGCCCCCAGCAGCCGAGCTTGACGATGCATTCAGGCGTACCGTATTTCTCGGCAAAGACGCCCTGCTCGTAGTACCCGGCGCGGTCGCAGCCTTCATGCACCGTATTGCCAAAGAGCCAGGTGGGCCGTCCGGCCTCATCCAGCGGAATCATGGGGGCCAGCCCTGCCACCTGATAAAGCAGGTAGAGCAGCGTCTCCATGAAGTTATCCGGCTGAACGGGGCAGCCCGGCACGTTGACGATGGGGACGCCTGCGTGGGACTTCCAATCCCAGCCGAGGTAATCCATCATGCCCATCGCGCCGGTGGGGTTGCCTTCCATGGCGTGGATGCCGCCGTAAGTCGCGCAGGTGCCAGCAGCTACGACGGCCAGCGCTTTCGGGGCCAGCCGGTCGATCCATTCGTTGGTAGTAATGGGCTGTCCTGTCTTCGAGTCGGTGCCCATCGCTGCCCAGTAACCTTCACCGCTGAGTTCTTCGTTGGGAATCGATCCTTCCATCACCAGAACGAACGGGTCGAGCTTGCCCGCCTCGGCGTCGTACCAGTGCTGCATAAAGTCGTCGCCTACTTCATAGGCCAGCACGGGGTTGTGCAAATGCACCTTTGGCAGGCCCGGGATAGAGCCGAGCAACACCTCTTCGATGCTTGGCTGCATCGCGGCGGTTACCGAAACCGAGTCGCCATCGCAACTGAGACCCGTAGTCATCCAGATCACGTGGATCTCTTCAACATCTGGAGGGCGGTTAGCGACAATATCTGGAGATGCCATGGGTGTTGCCTCCATATCCGGTTCAGAAATTCGTATCACCCCATTGGGTCAGATGCCCCATCGACCCCAAGCAAAAAAGCATAATTTCCCCGTGCCATGGAAGCGTTTTAGAAAACGAGCAGTCAAGGAGGTGGACCGCTGTCTTCCATGGGTACTAGACCAGTGGGATATAGCACTATAGATATTGGCGTGATAGCTTGCGCCTTTGAGATATGACGATGTTGTAAACAGATATCTTTACGCAACTTGTTTAGATCAATTCTAAAGCAGGGCAACCTTTTTTTCTGCTATTTGCTATCGGACGATTTTCGCCGCCGCCTTATGCATGAGCTTTCGATTGCGATCAATCTGGTAGAGTACGTAAGTGAAGAAGCTGCGCAAGCTGGTTGGGAGCGGGTCAGTGCCGTGCATCTGAAGATCGGACCGCTCTCTGGCGTGGTGAGCGATGCGCTGCTGTTCTCCTTTGAGGTAGCTGCCGCAGGCACCGTGCTAGAAGCAGCCAGGTTGATCATTGAAGATGTACCGATCATCGCGTTCTGCCCGACGTGCCAGACCGAGCAATCCTTGCCGGATACCTTCTCGCTTGCATGCCCGGTGTGCGACACGCCGACGCCCGACATCCGCCAGGGCCGTGAGATGGAAGTCACGGCGCTAGAAGTGCATTCCGCAGACGTTCACCAAGAGGACGCTGAATCATGAGCACCCGCATCATAGAAGTCCGGCATGGCATCTTGAAGAAGAACGATGAACTGGCCGCTCGGCTTCGAGCGCGTTTTCAGGAAGCCGGGGTGTTTGTCGTCAACCTTGTCTCTGGGCCAGGGGCTGGCAAAACGGCCTTGCTGGAACGCACACTGGCCATGCTTCGCCCGGATTATCGCATCGCCGCACTTGTCGGCGATCTGGCAACGGAAAACGATGCTACCCGCCTGGCCCGCAGCGGTGCTCCTATCCGGCAGATCTCGACGGGCACCACCTGTCACCTCGAAGCCGAAATGATTGAGGACGCGCTAGATGGCTGGGCGCTCGGCGACCTGGACTTCCTCTTCATAGAGAACGTGGGCAACCTCGTCTGTCCGGCTAGCTATGATCTGGGCGAAAACCTGCGGGCTGTGCTGTTCTCCGTCACCGAAGGCGAGGACAAGCCACTCAAATACCCGACCATCTTCAATACTTCCGATCTCGCCCTCATCACCAAAATCGACATCGCCGACGCCGTAGACTTCGACCGCGACCTCGCCTACGAAAACATCCACCGCGTCCGTCCTGGCCTCCCTATCATCGACACCTCGGCGCGGCGCGCCGATGGCCTGGATGCCTGGCTGGTTGCACTGAAAGAAAAGCAGCGCGCCACGCCCGTACCAGTCGCCTGATTACACTCCGAACCCCACATTCCACCCTTCAAAAATGCCGCTGGTCAACTTGACGAAAGAACCGATTCGGCTGCACGACACAGCGGGCGCTTTCGTCGAGATTCCGCCCGATCCCCGGCACCTCGGCGTGGTGGCGGTAGGCGATCATCGGAGCGTGACGGATGGAAACGGACACGCCTTCTCGCTCAACGTCCGCACCATCAAGGAAATCAAAGGGATGCCCGAGCCGGAAGCGGATACCGTCTACATCGTCCCCGTCGAAGTGGCGATGGCGCTGCAAGCCGTCCGCGAGGATGTGGTGTTTCCTGCCGACGAGGCCCACGTACGCAACACCGAAGGACAGCTCCAGCGCATCACCCACCTGCGTCGCATCGTTTCTCGCCTGACTTGAGAGGTCGTTATGGAAGACATGGTCCTGCCTGCCGCGTTTGCGCTGGGCTTTCTGAGTGGCTTCAAGCATGCCTTTGAGCCGGATCACGTCATCGCCGTCTCGACGTTGCTGCACCGCGAGTTGAAACTGCGCCGTGCCCTGCGCCTGGGGCTGGCCTGGGGAGCCGGGCACACCACGATGCTGATGGTAGGCGTATTGCTCATGGGTCTGTTACGCGTACCGTTGTCCGAGACGACGCTTGGCTACTTCGAAATTCCCGTGGCGATCATGCTACTGGTGCTGGGAGCCTGGGCACTGTACGGAGCACTACGCGGCATCCTCAAGCTACGCCGCCACCAGCACGACGGCATCCCCCACTACCATGTCGGTGAGCATGAGCACCCGCATGGGTTTCGGCTGAAACGCACCGGCTGGCCCGGCTTTGCGGTCGGGTTGGTGCATGGGATGGCTGGCAGCGGCGCGCTGCTGCTGCTCGTGGCTGCGACGCTGCCCACCACCACGATGAGCCTGCTCTATGCCCTGACTTTCGGCGTCGGGTCAATCCTCGGCATGGGAGCGGTGACGCTGGGGCTGGCCCTGCCGCTCCTCGCCTCGCGCTCGAAACCCACGCTTTACCATGCCCTCACAGGGCTGTCTGGTGCCCTGAGCATGATCCTCGGCATCAGTATCCTGTATGCCCTCTGGCTGTATTGAAGCGTGTTCCGTGATTTCTGGCCGCCTGGTATCCTTATGACGACCGACCTTCGTACCCACGCCGCCGAGCGACTTCGACAGCGTAATGTTCTTTCTCAAACCTTTTTTCCCGCCGAGGCACCGCCTCTGGCGAAGGCGTGCCGCGCGATGGCGGAGCGGTTTCTGGCTGGAGGGCGTCTGCTGGCCTTCGGGCGTGGCCCCTATGCCACCGACGCCCAGCACGTCTCAGTCGAGTTCGTCCACCCGGTGATTGTGGGGAAACGGGCGCTCCCGGCGCTGGACCTCAGCCTCGGCTTTGAGGCCTGGGTGCCTGCCGTGCTGCAGCCTGAAGACATCGTAATGGGGTTTGGCCCACCCGAGGGCGATCCCGGTGTCGAAGCCGTCCTGGCCGATGCGCACCAGCGCGGTGCCTTCACGTTCGCGCTACCCGGCACGGTGGGCGATTATGCGGTGGCATCGCCTGCCGACAATCCGTTCATCCACCAGGAACTGATCGAGGTGCTGTATCACACGCTCTGGGAGACGGTTCACGTCTTTCTGGAACACCGCGAGATGGGGCACGATGTTGGCGCGTCGGCTTTTCTCTACCCGTATCTCGGTGCGGACAAGCAAGACACCCGTTCCACCCTCGCTGATGTGGAGGCTTCTATCATCGCCAAAGCCCAGGAGGACGAACGCCTGCGCGAGGCCGCTGCGCAAGACACTACCGACGCCCTCGCCGA
>DATGCC010000398.1:0-3096 GCA_035312345.1 Rhodothermales bacterium | reverse complement strand
GCCAACAACAAGATCTACTGGCAGAGCCAGGAAGACGTGGATCTGGCTCAGATGGCCTGCGTGCTCACCGTTGCCATCGTCGGCGAGGACCGCATTATTGCTGCACATGTAGGCGATACCCGGCTGTACAAAATCCGCACTCAGGGCATCGAAAAGCTCACCCGTGATCACTCGTTTGTAGGCGTGCAGGAGGATGAGCATTCGCTGAGTGAGGCAGAAGCCATGCGGCATCCGCGCCGCAATGAGATCCTGCGTGATGTCGGCTCGGACCTGCACGAACCCAACGACGACCACTTCATCGAGATTGTCGAGACGGTTTTCGAACCCGATGCGGCCTTGCTGCTCTGCTCCGATGGCCTGACGGACCTTGTGCCGTCGAGAGAACTGGTCCGCCTGGTCTATGAACACGCGGGCCACCCGCAGGCCGCTACCGACGCGCTGATCCAGGCTGCCAACGAAGCGGGCGGCACCGACAACATCACCGTGATCGTGGTGGAAGGCGTTGCTTTTGGCACAGGAGGCGGTAACCTATCGCCTGGCCCAACTCCCAGCGCCCTTCCTGCCAATGGCGACACCGGCATCCAGCCTCGCTATGTACCGCCCGCCACCAACCCGCCGCGATCTGCTGAAGACACTCCGGCCCGGCCTATTGCTTCCGCTCGCCCTACCGCTTCCACGCCCTCTCCGCCCCGCCCGGCTCCGACTGAGCCTCCTCCTGCCCCCCCACCCCCGTCGCGCTGGCGCTACTTTGGTTTCGGGATGCTAACGGTGCTGGCCCTGCTCTCCGTTGCCTACCTCATCTGGCGACTATGGCCTGCCGCTACTATGCCCGATACCCCGATGGCTCCGGTGGATAGCACGGCCACCATCAACGAGCGCCTGGCCCAGGCGCGACCCGGCAGCACCATAGAGATTGAGCCAGGCTACTACACCGAAACAATCCGTTTACGTGATGACATTATCTTAAAAAGCACGCAACCTAATGGTGCATACCTGGCTCCCTCGCCGGGCGATTCAGTTGCCGTAATTGCCGAGGAGATCACCAACGCTGCGCTGATCGGCTTCCACATCGGCCCCGACACCACGCAGCAACAGATGCTCTACGCAGGCATCCGCATTCGCCAGGCCGAAGTGCTCATCCAGCAAAACCAGATTGATGGCGGCGCGGGCGTCGGCATTCTGGTCGAAGACAGCGGTCCCCAGGTGCAGCTTATGGAAAATACCATCCAGACCAGCGGCGGTACCGGCATCCTGCTGCTACCCGGTAGCACGGCGCTCGTACAAAACAATACACTGACGGGCACAGGCACGGGCATCGAACGGCATCTGGACCCTGGAGCTTATCAAACCGTGTTGCGCCAGACCAATATATTCAACCTGGAAACGCCCGCCGACAGCCATGCCGTCGTGCGCGTGCTGCCTGGTAACCATTCGAGTTCTCAGTAGCCTTAATTCCCTGCTGGCTATGTCTAAAACGGAACGGACCCAAATCAATCTGAATTTCCAGATCCTGGAGACGCTGGGTAAGGGCGGTATGGGCGAAATTTATAAAGCCCGAGATACCCGCCTGAACCGGATCGTGGCGGTGAAAGTCCTGCTCGCGAACCAGTTTGCAAACGAGGAAGCCCACCTTCGTTTCAAGCGCGAGGCCCAGGCCGGTGCCCAACTCGAACACGATAACATTGTCACTACCTACGATTTCGGCATTCACGACGGGCGGCCTTTTCTCGTCATGGGGTTTATCGAGGGCGAGACGCTGCATCAGAGGCTCAAGCGGGAAGGCATGCTATCGGTTGAAACGACCATTCGGATGATCGCCCCCATTGCGCGGGCGCTGGCCTACGCCCACGGCAAAAGCGTCATCCACCGCGACATCACAAGCAACAACATCATGATCCGGGCCGAGGACGAGCGGCCCATGCTGATCGACTTCGGCATCGCGCAGGCCGCCTACGACCATCGGCTGACCGCCCCCGGCGAATCCTTGGGCACGATCACGTATATGAGCCCCGAGCAGGCCAAAGGCCAGGAAGTCGATTACCGCAGCGACCTCTACAGCCTCGGCGTGGTGCTCTACGAATGTCTGACTGGTACGCTCCCGTTCCAGAGTTCCAACAGCCTGGTGCTGCTCTCGAACATTCGGTTTGAACCGCATCCGCCGCTCTTAGAACGGCGACCCGATCTGCCGCCCTGGATTGCCAAGGTCGTAGATCGCTGCCTCGCCAAAGACCCCGTTGACCGCTTCCAGAACGGCAACGCCCTGGCCGATGCCCTGGAGCAAAGTCGGCCCCTGGGCAAGAAACGCAGCACCGCCCCGCCTGCTGCCGTGCCACCGCCCCTGCCCCAATCGCCACCTGCAATCCCGGAAAACGCTCTGCAAGATCAGGTGCAGCCTGTACCGGAACCAAAAGAAGAAGCCTCCGACATAATACCACCCACACCAGTACCGGAGCCAGAAAAGGCAACATCGAAGATACCCAGCGCCTCACCAGCATCAGACCGCGATCCGTTGCCTGCGCCGGAGCGAGTGCAGAACGGCGAGGGCACCCGTCGTCTCTGGATGATAGGCCTGTTAGTTACGACAATAGCCGTGCTGAGCGGCGGAGCCTATGGCTACCAAGCGGGCCTGTTCAATTCCTTGATGCCAGCCTCCTCGCTTTCCGATGCCACCGAGACATTCACATCTTCTGATCCCCCCCCCCTTGACAGCGACGATCCGTTCGCGTACGGAGACTCCATAAGCCAACTACCTATGGCCGTGTTGTCCGATTCACTGATAGCCGATTTGCCTGACGATGTACCTGAGGACCCCGAGAGCACGACGACTGCGCAATCCGAATTGCCAGAAGTCGAACCCGCAGAGGACGTACCCGCAGAAGAGATAGCCACAGAGGAAGACCTGCTCAGACAAGAAACCCCCGATAAAGATACTCCTGCTTCAGAAGATCAGAAGATCGTACCTCCCGAACATCAAATCCCGACGCCTGCTGATATGGCAGCACAAGGAGTAGCGGCCTATCGAGCTAAGAAGTATAACGAAGCCCGCCCCCTCCTCCGAACAGCGGCCCGGGAAGGCGTGGCAGAGGCACAGTTTCT
>DATGCC010000397.1:0-4646 GCA_035312345.1 Rhodothermales bacterium | reverse complement strand
CCGTTGAGAGCGAAGAGGGCATCGGATCGACCTTCACGTTCACTGTTGTCGGAGAGACCGTGCCGGGACCCCGTCCCCGTTACCTCAACGAACACCAGTTCTTGCTACAGGACAGGCGGGTCCTGATTGTGGATGACCACGTCACCAATCGGAAACTGCTTCGGCGCTTCACCGAGAAGTGGGGCATGCAGGTGCAGGTGTGTTCCGATAAGGATGAGGCGCTTCGCCGCATCGAACATGGGGATCCTGTCGAGGTGGTCCTGCTCGACGGGCAGATACCTGGGATGGATGGGCTGGCGCGTACTCTCCGTGAACGCTACACGACCGAGCAGCTTCCACTTGTGCTTTTGACGATGGTGGGTGCTGGCACACATAAGATCTCAGAAGGGGCTTTTGCAGAGGTTCTGCATAAACCCCTCAAGCCGTCGCAACTCTACGATGCGTTTCTCCGGCTCTTTAGCAGGGGCGAGGAAGAAGAAAAACAGTTAAAAAAGTCCATCGAGGAAGGAAGCACCTTTGACGAGCACCCTGGGAAGCAACATGCTTTGCGCATTTTGCTGGCCGAGGACAACACGGTCAACCAGAAGGTAGCCTTGCGAATGCTGGAGCGGCTTGGCTACGGAGCCGATGTGGCAGCAGACGGCAAGGAAGTGCTTGATGCCTTGCATCGCCAGTCGTACGATGTGGTGCTGATGGATATACAGATGCCCATACTCAACGGGGTGGAGGCGACGCGGCGGATCGTGGAGACATGGCCTGAGGCAGAGCGACCGCACATCATCGCGATGACGGCGGAGGCGCTCGACGGAGACAGAGAGCGGTTTCTGGCAGCAGGCATGAAGGACTATGTTTCCAAACCCGTGCGCATGGAGGATCTGGCCCGTGCGCTGGAGCGGTATTCCCAGACCCAGGCGAAAGAAATGCCGCAGGACCGTTCGCAAGGGGATGGGGCCATGGGTCCTGCCGAGGTTGTAGCGTTTGTGGAAGACGTGCGTAGCCATCTGCGTGGGCTGCTTGGAGACGATGACCCGGCCGCCGTAGATGCTCTCATCGAAGCCTACCTGACCGATGTGCCCGACCAGATGGTTGCTATCGAGCAGAGCCTCGACGTGCAGGATGCAGCGCGCCTGGAGCGGGCAGCGCATACGCTCAAGTCAACCAGCAGCTTGGTGAACCACACTGACCTGGCCGAGGTGTGTGCTGCCATGGAGAAGGATGCCCGTCAGGAAAACCTGGATGCCATCGCCGCCCGGCTACCTACCTTGAAAACGCTGGTACAGGCCTCTTTGGATAGCCTGGGCGCTGCTCTTTAGACAGGTGATTTTGGCTACAGAAAGGCCAGGCCCGCCCAAGTAGGCATCCTGCCTCTGGCGCATAAAGATATTTCATAACAGGCCGATACAGGTATTAGTTTGGTCGGAGGGCTTTGCAAAGCAACCCGGCCATGTCGTTTCCCGCCCTGTTAGTACGATACCGTAGTAATGAACGAAACTTCTCCTGATGCCGCGACGCGGAAGGCCAGGCCTGCTGGCAACGTGCTTGCGGATGGTGTCTCTGCCGTAAAAGACCGTGTGGTCATCAGTTTGCTCTTCCGGGGGCGCATCGCCCCGGCCCAAGTGCAGCGGGTGGTTGCCGCCAGTGGTGTCGGGCCAGAAGGGGTCCTTTGGCGCCGGTTGGCCGAAGAGCCTGATCTGGACCGCGAAGAAATCTTCTCGGAGGCCGCACGGGTCTACGCCTTCGAAGAGGCCGACATTTCACACGTAGCGACTATCGCTTTCATCCGCAGCAACCTCGACCGGTTCTCAGAGGCACAGTGGGAGCAGATGCGGGCGCTGGGGGTCCTGCCCGTTGCCAAAACGACATCCGACCGCACGGATCAGGCCCGGTGGACCTTTGCAGCTTATGACCCGCTCAACCCGGAGGTGAATGACCTGCTGGAAACGTTGGGGCCGGTCTCGTACCGATTGGTTTACCTCTGTGAATCCGAAGTCAAAGCGCTCATTGAGGCTGCCTCTCCGCGCCGGAACGAGTATCTGGAGCAACTCCAGGATGAAACGTACGCATTTGACCTGGATACCGGGGTTGCCAGCGATCCGATTGATGAGCAGGAGATTGAGGCACAGATCCGGCATTCGGCGCTGCTCACGCTGTTCGAGGCGATGTTGATGGAGGCCGTCCGGCAAGGAGGTTGGCGCGCTTCATCTTGGTGAGCGGGGTGAGCGATACAGCACTACAGGCGGAAGCCGTTGTAGCAGGGGCGGTATGCCTGACCCGTCCTGTTCGTCCCTCCGACCTGCTCGATGCCCTGAGTGATATTGTCTCAGGCGAATCGGCGGCACAGGATATGGAGTCGTCGTCTGCTTTGGATGAGGACGGGGGCCAAGAAGAAGAGCCCCTGGTTTTCCTTGACTGGCCCCGGGTGCTCATAGCTGAAGACAATCCCGTCAACCAACACGTTGTAGAGGGCATGTTGCAACAGCTAGGGTTTAGCGTGGATATCGCAGCGAATGGCGTGGATATCGCAGCGAATGGCCTGGAAGCCGTCGAGAAGGTGCGCCAGGGCGGCTATGTAGCCGTGCTGATGGATTGCCAGATGCCCACGATGGACGGGTTCGAAGCCACCCGGATCATTCGTCAAGAAATCCTCGATGGAGACCCACTGCCGATTATCGCGCTCACAGCCAACGTGACGCGGGGCTACCGGGAGGAATGCCTGGCGGCGGGAATGGATGCCTACCTCTCAAAGCCGTTCAAGCAAGAGCAGCTAGCCCGCCTGCTGAAGCTATGGGTCAAAACGCCGCGTGGAGGAGACGGGGGAATCCCGGCGGAGTGGTCCCAGCAATTGCAGGCTGGCATCGTGGCGATGCCTACACCGTCACCGCAAGCCGCGGCGAGTATTGACGAACTGATGGAAGGCGAAGAACTCAGATCCCTCTTCCTGGCCTCGGCTCGTGAGCAGCTAGACTTGATCAAGACGGCGCTGGCAGCAAACGATTCAGCAGGCGTATACCGAGGCGCACACTCGCTGAAAGGAAGCGCCGGGATGGTTGAGGCGGATGCCTTGCAACGTCTGGCTGCAACGGTTGAGCAACGGGCGGACTCGGGGCACCTTGCTAAAGTGCCACCTTTACTCGAACAGATGGAAGCCGTGCTCTATCAGATGCATGAGGCTGCGTAGGGTAGCAAGCCGCGTACGGGGGATGTCTGCCGCTGTGGACGCGCTCGCCGAGGCATACAGGGCGGAAGCACCTGACTTGCGATGGCTTCAATCATACAGCGTCTCGCCAAGCGGGATGCAGCCTGTGAACCATTTGTCAAGTGGAAGGTAGATACTGCTGGAAGTTACAAGTGTACATTGCTCTTCGTGAATTGCTACTCTAAGAGGATACCTCCATCCTCGACCTCGCGGCGAAGTATTTTACTTGTCATGACCCGTAGCTAAGCCCTGTATAGCTATCGCGAAGAGACCTATAGGGCCTACCCGGCCTGCAAGCGTTCTATAGCAGTACCCATGGGGGGGACATGGAATCAAATCGTCTTCGTGAACAGCTTCTCAATGCCGTGGGGCAAGCGCTCATTGCCACGGACCTGGATGGGCGCATCACGTACTGGAATCAGGCTGCGGAACGCCTCTATGGTTGGGCAGCGGACGAGGTGCTGGGTCGAAACATTCTGGACGTGACACCGACCAAGATCTCCCGTGAGCAGGCCACGGAGATTATGGAATTCCTACGCGCCGGGAAGTCCTGGACGGGCGAGTTTATCGTAAGCCATCGGGACGGCACTTCCTTCCCCGTCGAGGTAACCGATACCCCAATCATGGATGATAACGGGGCGATGATAGGCATGATCGGGCTATCGACGGATATCACCGAACGCCGCTGGGCCGAGGCTGTGCTACAAGAGAACGAGACGCGGTTGCGAAGCGTGGTTGAGTCTCTGCCCACGGCCCTGGTCATGGTCGATGAATCCGGCACCATTACCTTGGTGAATAAGCAGGTGGAAAGGTGGTTCGGATACAACCGAGAGGAACTCATCGGGCAGCCCGTCGACCGGTTGGTGCCGGAGCCTGTGCGAGACCAGCACCAGGCCGAGCGTGACGACTATCTGCGTGCGCCCACCGCCCGAAAGATGGGTGTAGGCCGTGACCTGTATGCCCGCCGGAAGGACGGCAGCACGTTTCCTGTGGAGATTGGCCTCACGCCCATTGAGATGGTAGATGGGTCGCGTATCCTGGCTACCATCGTCGATATCACTGAGCGTAAGCAAGCTGAAGAGGAACTACGCGAGAGCGAATCGCGGTACCGGCTAGTCATCGAGGCGGGTCGGATGGGTACCTGGGAGTGGGATGTGCAGGCCGGAAAGCTGCACTGGTCGGATTACATGAGGGAACTCTTTGGCGTGGAGCCTGGCCAGTTTGATGGTCGTCTGGAAACGGTACGCGCCTGGATTCATCCAGAGGATCGTCCCCTGGCGCGCAGCGAGTTGCAACGTGTACTGGCCGGTGGTGGTGAGTACCACCTGGAATTTCGCGTGCTTCGCCCCGACGGGACCATTCGCTGGCTGAATAGTCACGGTCGCGTTCGGTATGACGAGGAGGGGAAGCCGCAACATGTCGCGGGTATTGTAATGGATATCACCGATGA
>DATGCC010000396.1:0-2268 GCA_035312345.1 Rhodothermales bacterium | reverse complement strand
CAAGGTGATCAGTTCGTTGGTGGGATCGGGCAGATGCGTTTTGAGCCACTGCGGACTGAAGGCATCTTGAAAAGTCTGTGCTATCATGACAATGACCTCTTTGAAGGGATGAGAGATGATGCGACGTGTTCACCACGCTTTTCTCTCATCGCTAAGGGGTCATTGAAAAATAAGAGATTATAGAAGTTCAGCAGATACTAATTAGCCCGTTGTTGTTGAATGTCGTCCTTCATGGCATGGAGCAAGCTCTTGGGACCTCCTATACTTCCAAAGGCATACTCCGTGGGACTTACGCAGTGGTAAGATACGCGGATGATTTTGCGGTGTTTTGTCCCACACGGGAAAAAGCAGTCGACGCTCAAGAACTTCTAGCCAGATGGTTAGAGCCACGGGGGCTGAGATTGTCAGACGAGAAAACTCATATTCGTCACCTGCGTGAAGGGTTCAATTTCTTGGGCTTTAACATCCGGCATTATTCAACTCCCAATAGCTCGCGCAGTGGTTACAAGCTGCTGATCAAACCGAGCGCAGACTCCATCAACCAACTGAAGCGGAAGCTCAAAGGGCTCTGGCGCAAGCATGTGGGGACCCCCGCTGCCGCCCTGATCAGTGAGATGAACCCAGTGATCAGGGGCTGGAGCAACTACTTTCGTTCTGGGGTAGCCAAAGAGGCGTTCTCCGAACTCGACAGCTTCATGTATTATCGCGCTCAGCGCTATATGAAACGTCGACATCCCAGGAAGTCAGGTCGGTGGAAAACGCAAAAGTATTGGGGGCAATCGATCGGTCGACAAGATCGGTGGGTTTTTCAGGATAAGGTCCGGCATGCCACGCTCCGGAAATTCGCCTGGACTAAGATCGTGCGACATCGGCTGGTTCGAACCACCTACTCCCCCGACGACCCAACCTTACAGGACTACTGGAAAGAGAGACGAGCCAAGTCTCAGGTGACAATGCATCGTCGCCGGCAGCTCGTCCAGAGGCAGCAAGGCATTTGCCCAGTCTGCCACCAGCACCTGGAAAATGGCGAGGGACTCCATGTTCATCATAGAGTCCCCAAGAAAAACGGGGGCAAAGATGACCTCGCGAATCTGTGGCTGGTTCATCAGAACTGCCATCACCAAATTCACAGCAGAAAGGCGCCTCTTGGGGTACGTAGATTGCTTGAGCCGTTGTACGAGGCGACGAGTATGCACGGTTCTGAGGGGGCGGGGTGATGGTGACATCACCTCGCAACCCGACGCGTTCAAATTCGCACGAATCTTGTGTGCAGGCCGTCTCGGCCGGCGCCGTCGCAGCGGGCGGCGCCACCGGCAGGGTGATGCGCACCGTCGTCCCCTGTCCCACCTGAGAGTCCAGGCGGATGGCGCCGCCGTGGGCCTCGATGATGCTGCGGCATAGGGGCAAGCCCAGACCGCTGCCGCCGTCTTGAGCCCGCGTGGTAAAAAAGGGCTCGAAGATGCGGTGCTGGATGTCCTCCGGAATGCCGGGCCCGGTATCCGCCACCTCCAGCGTCACCTGGGCGCCTTCGGGATGGACTGTGGTCGTGAGCGTCAACTGCCGGGGCGGCTCGCTGTGCTTAAGGGCATGTTGGGCATTGGCAATGAGATTAGAAATGACGTGATGGAGCTGATTGGCGTCCGCTTGCAACAGGGGCAGGCCGTCGGCCAGGCGCAGCTCTAAGGCAATGTTGTCGGCTTCCAGGGCGTGCCTGAGCAGGACGAGCACCTCGTCAATGAGCGCATTGAGTTCGAGGCTTTGACGCGTCGTCGGTTGCTGCCGGGCCAGGGCCAGAAAGCTTTGCACCACACTGTCGCAACGCTCGATCGCCTGCCTGAGGGTATCGAGCCCCTCGCTCTCCAGCTCCGCTGACCAGGCTTCCGCCAGGTTGTCCATCTCGATGGTGGCCACGGCGAGCGGATTGTTGAGTTCGTGGGCCACATTGGCCAGAAGCAGCCCCAGGGCCGCCAGCTTTTCGCGTTGAAACAGCGCCTCTTGCATGCGCTGCCGCTCGGTCATCTCGTCGCGCAGATGCGCATGGGCCCGCTCGAGTTCCCGGGTGCGCTCGACCACGCGCTGCTCCAGGGCTGTCGTGAGCGCGCGCAGGTCTTCTTCCGCCTGTTTTCGCGCTGTGATATCGGCATTCATCCCCACCCAGCCGTAGACTTCGCCCGCCGGGTTGCGCAGCGGCGCGGCCCGCACCGTCGTCCAGCGCCACGCCCCACTCACGTGGCGCTGGCGCAACTCGGTATCCAGAGGCGTGATGGT
>DATGCC010000395.1:0-5919 GCA_035312345.1 Rhodothermales bacterium | reverse complement strand
GCTTCGATGGCCTGCATGGTGATCTGGCTGGCGAATTTGCTATGGGGATCGATAGTTCGTAAGGTGAAGCTCACGGGGTGGCTGCCTGGCTGGGTTCTACTTTTTGGCGAAAGCAAAACCTACGAAAGGCAAGCCACCTCGACTTATTTGAATGGTATTGGTCCTAGACCTCAACGATCTGCTTATCAAGAATCCGCCCTCCACCTTTATGATGCGGGTAGCCGGGCACTCGATGAAAGACGCCGGTATCTATGACGGTGACTTGCTCGTGGTAGATCGCGCTATCGACGCTACGCATGGTAACATCGTCATTGCATTAGTCGATGGCGAGCTAACTATGCAGTACCTCCACAAGCGTCCCGGCTGCGTGGGACTGGTCGCATCGAACAAGGCTTACCCTGCGATTCGAATGCATGAGGGCATGGAGCTTGAAGTCTGGGGCGTTGTCACGCACGTTATCCAGTCGCTCTGATAAAGCAGAATGCTTCAAAGCAGAATGCTTCCAGCTTTGCCCTGGTCGATTGCAACAACTTCTACGTCTCCTGTGAGCGGGTCTTTGATCCATCGCTCGCACGGGTACCTGTAGCCGTTTTGTCGAACAATGACGGCTGCATCATTGCCCGATCGAATGAAGTCAAGGCAATGGGCGTGCCGATGGGAGCACCGTACTTTCAGTTTAAGAAGCTACTCGCACGGCACGCGGATCTTCTCATCCAACTATGCAGTACCTCGATATGTCGAGCCGCGTGATGGCAGTGCTGGAGCAGTCTGCAAGGGATGTAGAGGTTTACTCGATTGATGAAGCGTTTCTGCACCTTGCCGGATCTGGGCAAGCCGAAGAGCAAGCACGCGAGGCGAGGCAGCGCGTTTTCAGGTGGACGGGCATTCCTACGTCCATCGGCATCGCTCCGACAAAGACACTGGCGAAGATCGCTAACCGCTTTGCTAAGAAGCACCCCGAATGGGAAGGCGTCTTCGATATGACAGCGCGTAGGGACGCCGGCGACCTGTTAAGCCTCGTCAAGGCGAAGACGTGTGGGGCATTGGCTCTGAGCGCAGGAAGCTTCTGAACGCGCATGGCATCCACACGGCGCGGGAGCTACGGGATGCGAACGAGAAATGGATACAGCAGCGGCTCACGATCACCGGGCTGCGAACGGTCTATGAGCTTCGGGGGATTTCGTGTTTGCCACTAGAAGAGGTACAGCCGCCGAAGAAAGGCATCACGTCCTTGCGTAGCTTTGGCGAGCCGGTGACGGATCTGGGTGGGCTCAGAGAAGCCGTAGCATCCTACGTGACCAGGGCTGCGGAGAAGTTGCGCGGGCAGTCGTCTATATGCGGAATGTTGACAGTCTTCATCACAAGATCAACAAGCAGCAACCAGAAGTCCAAACCCGCAGCCTATTCATCCCGGAGCGCGTTCACAGGATTCATGCATGCTGCTTTAATCGTCTGATAGCTCACTGTGAGCACGGCGATAAGAAGTGCGAGGCCACCTGAAAGCAGGAAAATCGCAGGTCCGAGCGTGATCTTATAAGCGAAGCCTTCCAGCCACTTACTGGCCACCACATAGGCCAGGGGCGCAGCAATTACAAACGCGACGAGCACGAGCTTGGCGAAGTCTGTCGCGAGCAGCAATGCGATCTGGGATACACTTGCGCCGAGCACCTTGCGCATGCCAATCTCTTTCGTCCGCTGATTCACTGCTAGCGCTGCCAGGCCAAACAACCCGAGGCATGCAATGAAGACGACTAACAGCGCAGCATATCCCATAATTTGCTGCCAACGCGCCTCGTTCCGGTATTGTTGTTCGAGTTGCATCTCTTGGAACTGGTAGTTGAACGGCACCAGCGGCGCGACACGGTGCCAGGTGTCCTCAATCCAAGCCAGCGCACTGGATGCATCGTCCCCAGCGAGCCGCACCCAGACACGCCCGATGGGCCAGTTCGGCTCCAGGTGCAGCATAAGCGGGTGAATCTCCTCTTGCAGCGGTTGAAAATGATAATCTTCCACGACCCCCACAATCACCGGATCTTTCACCTGGCTGTATGTGAATGTGAGTTGCGTCCCGACCGGATTGGCCAGCCCGGCCTCACGCACAAAGGTGTCGTTGACCAGTACGGCACCCGTCAGATCGGATGGAAAATCGCGGGAGAGGTTCCGGCCGTCCTTGAGCGTAATTCCGAGGGTGTTGATGTAGTCAAAGTCCACGCGAAAATGAAATACGTCGAACGTACGTCCCGCTATCTCCAGCGATGTGTCCGACCAGCCCTTCCCATCACCGCTGATAGCCACAATACCGGACTGACCGGCAATCTCATTGCGAAGCGCCTCCATCACCTGGCCCCCATTTCGATTGATCGTCAGGGCGAGAAGGTCCTCGGGATCGTAGCCGAGATCCTTTGTCTGGACGTACATGAGTTGCGAGCGGATAACGAGAGTGGCGGCGATCAGGAACACCGCCAGCACAAACTGGAACACGACAAGGCCACGCGTGAATCGGTTACGTCCCCCCACCTTGAGTTGACCCCGCAACGACGAGACGGGATGCATCCGAGAAAGAATGAGCGATGGATAGCTCCCTGCTACGAAGCCCGTCACCAGTACGAGTGCGGCGCACACGCTTAGTAGCAGCGGCAGATTGAGGGCCGAAATCGATAAGGCTTTGCCGGAAAGCGTACGGAAAACCGGCAGAAAGAATTCGGCGATGCCCAGGCCCAATAGCAGGCCCAGCGTGCTCATTAGCAGGGCCTCGCCCCAAAACTGCGCCATCAGGTGCCTCCGGTACGCACCCATCACCTTGCGCACGCCCACCTCTTTCGCCCGCGGCAGCGACAGACCGATGGATAGATTCATGAAGTTGATGCACGCCATGAGCAGGATCAGCAGGGCCACACCAGAGAGGATGTAGGAATAAATCGGATTGCTGATGCCCGTCACGCCGAGGCTGGAGCCAACGTCCAAATTGAGGTGGATGTCTGTCAGGGGCTGAAGCGCGAACGCGACGCCATTTTCGTTCAACTCACCTAATTCTTCTTGCGGTACATAGTTCTTGAGTACGCCTGGTACCTTGGCATCTACGGCCCCCGCGGTAGCCTCCGGGTGCAGCATCACAAACGTGTTGATGGAGAAATTGCCCCAGCTCTCTACGTACTGTTGTCCGCGTATCATCTCGACCTTCTGGAACGGAACTAGAAAATCAAACTGTATGCTAGAGTTGGTCGGGATGGGCTCCGTCAAACCCGTAACGGTTAAGGTCTGGAACGTATCGCCAAACTGCATCAGGAGTTGCTGCCCGATGGGGTCTTCTGTACCAAAATATTTTCTCGCCGTCTCTGGCGTCACCACGACGCTGTTTGGGTCCAGTAGCACCGTCTCTGGATCGCCTTTCCTCATTGGAAACGTAAACACCTCGAAGAAACTCGAGTCGGTGAAATGGACAAGCTCGTTGAACACCTGCGTGCTCTGCTGCACGACGACAGGCCAACTCCATAGGCGCACCGCTTGCTCTACATCGGGCAAGGCCTCCTGCAGCGTCGATGCCAGGGGCGGCGAGGTCGTGCCAGACGCCTGCGTGCCGCGCTCCAGCATGCTGACAGAGGAACGTGTGATGCGGTAGATTCGCTCGCTGTTTTCGTGGAAGTGATCATACGTTAGTTCATCACGCACGAACAGTACGATGAGCAGGCAGCAGGCAATTCCAACGGCTAGCCCAACGACGTTGATGAACGAATTCAGCGCCTGCTTGCGCAAAGTGCGGAGTGTGATATACAGGAAATTCTTATAAATGGCTTCACGAAAGCGGCAGTGGAAAGGATCGTTTGTATTTCGGATTGACAATCATGATGCCAACATTTTTCAAATTATTATATATGAAGGATTTACATACAAAGACAACGAAATATAATAAGAAGAGTAGTGTCCGCCTGCGATACACAGGATGTCCGTCTGTGCACATACACGTTGATTAGGAGAGACCAGCTATAATGATTTGTTAGGCAGCTAACGTCTAAGCTGACTGGCGAAAGGGCGCTTCGACGTCAACACGAGGCAATATGGTCACCAAGGCTGGACGGAGGCAAGACTATCGTGCCCTTTGTCCAGTGCCGTGCCGTCTTAGCCCGCGTCATGGTATCTGTTCTGCGTCTGCCGGCCACCTCCCCCCGAGAAACGCATTAATCGCCTCAAATACACTCTCGGGACGCTCAACGTGAACCGCCTTGCCCGCTTCTGTAATCGCGAGTAGCCGGGCCGAATCGACCGCCTCCATCCATTCACGCTGTACCGCAATCCCCTCCGAATCACGCGCTCCGTATATCACCAATAGCGGTGCTTTCAGGGACCCCAGTGTCGTCGTGTAGTCCCACTTTCCGACGGAGGCAGGGCCTATCTGAGCTGTATACCTGAAATAATAGCTGAGAGCAGAAGCTGCCATCAGGCACTCGCTCCCTCTCCCCTCTACACTCGGTTCACCGAGCGATTCCGCTAGTTTGGCACCAGCCTCGCGGTAAGCCTCACAGGCCGCCACAGGATTATCGGCCGTTCCAGATAGCAGCTCCGACATGGGTTGGTACATCTCCCTGAGAAGACTTGTATCGGCGTCAACGAATCGGCCTCGTGCGAGTGCACCCGCGGAACTACGTCGAGGTCCTGTTGCGCCCACGAATACGATGCGACGGAGCCGATGGGGATACAACGTCGCATATTCTGCAACGATGATCGAGCCGAATGAATGGGCCACGACATCCATCTGCTCGAAACCGAAATACTGACGAACAGCCTCGAGAACGCCGACGTGATGGTGAGCACCGAGCAGGGTCGTGTCCGTTGGAAGTGTAGATTTTCCCCCGCCGCGCTGGTCATAATAGATCACAGTTCTTCCAGTCGATAGTGGACCAAAATCAAGCCGCACTGCATCCATGCCGGCCCCGGGCCCTCCGTGAACGACAACCACAGTATCCGAGCCGGCACCGGCGATCCGGTAGAACAGACGGACACCATCACTTCCTTCGATATATCCCGTGTTGTCTACGACCGTAGAATCAGGCGAGGACGAGCACGAAGTAATCGTGAGCATCAATAGGAGTGTCGCTATCCGCGAAATAAACCGACACATATGTAGATTCGTTTAGCTATTCGGGTGCGGGGTAGCGGAAGAAGGTCAGCCGCCGTGGGTGGCACTACATTTCAAAATAGCACCAAGACGCTCCGTGCAAAAAAGCTAGACCATCTCGCCCACGGTCGGCAGTAGCACGGGGTTCTTGGCGATGGCGTACGTCTGATCGTTCAGTTCCTGCCCAAACATCAAAACGTCGATGTAAGCCGTCCGTGAAGTGCGGTTGTAATGGTAAGCGTCGCGGCATTCATTATCCAGTATAGATAATCGGAGCAGGTCGCGGCGCAACGGAGCCAGGGTACCGAGCCACCCTTCCTCCTCGATCCAATATCCACTTTCTATTTCATAAAACGCTGATATCAAGGACGACGTAGTCACCGTCGATAGAGGTGGAAACCAGATCCACGACACCGTACGGGGCCACCAAAAGGCCAGTCAGCGGCTTCCCCCGTTCGCCATGTACCGCATCGCGTCGTAGTGCGCCGCGAGTACGGCGATGGGAATCTCCCGGAAGTCGCCATACGAATAGGTAAACACGGCCCGCTTCGGCGTGGGGTCCGTCCGGCTAGAGAGGCTACCGACCTCGGCCTGTTCTTCTGGCGTCAGGGGCGGTCGATGGCTTGAAACGCGTAGTACTGGTATTCACTCATACCGATTCGCTGTGATGCTGTGTGTTCTGTGTTCTGTGTTCTGTGTTCTGTGTTCTGTGATGGGGCTGTTCGTCTCAAAAATGCCAGGATTTACGCCACACGAAACACCCCGTCACCCCGACTCGTCCGCCTGAAAAAGCGCCAGGCCGCGCG
>DATGCC010000394.1:0-3844 GCA_035312345.1 Rhodothermales bacterium | reverse complement strand
TGTTGGTGCGCCCTGCAACATCTGCGAGCGCGACGCTCCGTATGCCAGCATCCTGCGGATGAACCCGGACGGCACCGAGCGCGAGGTCTATGCCCGGGGGGTACGCAACACGGTCGGCTTCGACTGGCACCCGGCGACGGGCGATCTCTACTTCACCGACAACGGCGGCGACAACCTTGGTCTAGCGATGGCAAAGGCGGGGATGATTCCCGCAGAGGACGCCACCGCTGTCACCGATTCTATTCCCTCCTGTGAACTCAACCATGCGCCGGAGCCGGGGATGCATTTCGGCTTTCCGTACGTCCACCAGGGCGACATCCTGGATCCTGAGTTTGGGGAAGGCCACAGCCCGGAGGACTATACGCCGCCGGTGGCGAAGCTCGGCCCGCATGTCGCTCCCCTGGGGATGGCGTTCTACAGCGGCGAACAGTTTCCCACGTCCTACCAGCATGCGGCATTCATCGCCGAGCACGGCTCATGGAACCGGAGCGAGAAGATTGGCTACCGCGTCGTCGTGGCCCGGTTCGACGCCGAGGGAAATCTCCTGGGTACCGAGGTCTTTGCTAGCGGGTGGCTGGATGGTGAGGAAAGCTGGGGCCGCCCCGTGGATGTCGAACCGTTGCCCGATGGCTCTTTGCTTGTATCTGACGACCAGTCTGGCACGATCTATCGTATTACTTACGACGGTTAGCTTTTCAAGAACTATCTCCGTCAGTTGGTTAGTTCTTAGAAAGGGGCTATTTCGCTCATGCGGGCTTCAGGCGATCGGATCGCGCCGATTGAATGAAGCGGCCATCGTAGGCTAACGCGGGTGTTTGGCAGCATCCAGGACTTGAAGCGGCGGGTCGTGGCTGACATAGTCGGATGCGAGGATGTCGTCGAGCGCATCCGGGTTATGCCGGCTCCAAGCGTCAACGAGGCTGCGGGCATGGGCTTTGTTTTGTTCGGACATGGTGATACCCTCCTTTGGTTGGTAGGGGATAAGGGTGATACTCGGTGTGTAGTGGCGGGTTAGGCGGCTTTCGGTACCAGCACAGCTCTAGAGCCCCTGAAAGTGGCTGTAGAGCTTAATGTCTATTCCCGCCGCGGCATTCAATAGGGCTTCTGAAGGATTGCCGAAGACTTCCGCTGATACATCTGAAATGCTGAACAATGCGTGCAGCGTCTCGCCAAGATTTGCCATGTGCTCAAGAAAAACCTCTGAGTCCCTATAGCACTCGAGCAGTACACACTCGCTTTGATCTTCATTAAAGAACCAGTCGTACTGCAACGTGCCCGAGTCTTTCTCGCGGACCGTATTCACGGCCGTCTGGACGAGGGTTTTAAAGTCGTCGAGTTTTCCGGGATGGATTTCATACGGCCCACTACTTGGATTTCGCTCATGATGTTGTGCTCTGGTTGAGGAAGAGGGAGGGTGTCGGATTGTTATTTGCCTTCAGCGGCAAGGTCATTTGCCGCCTAACGAAATAGCTCAGCCGCCGGACGCGCCAGCGGATGGTCGGCTGAAGTGGGGGTTATGCATCTTGCAACTCAACTCGAACCCGATGTATCACGACGCATGGCCCATCCTGGCGGACCACCGTCGCCGAGCACTGCCGTCTCAACCATCTTAAAACCGTGACGCTCGTAGAAAGCCAGATTCCGCTCTTCGCTCGTCTCAAGGTAGCAGGGACAGCTTTCCGCATTGGCGCGGGCGAGTCCCTCCTTCACTAACGCCGTGCCGAGACCACGCCCCTGGAGTGCGGGATCGACCCCGATGCCGAAGAGATACCAGTGCGGTTCCGGGACGTACTTCTTGTGAAGTTTCTCCATGATGTCATTAGCTTTCATGAACTGCACGAACGGTCGGAATCCGATCTGGAACGGTGCCTTGAGCATACCTGCGCGGACCATCCCCGGCAATGTGACCTTGCGTCCTGGTGGCATCCATGCGGCTACCGCCATCGCGTCGTTGGACTCCGTCACGTGACCGTAGCGAAGGCTGTATTCCACCAGGATTCCGAAAAGTTGCTCAATGGACTGCGTGCGCCGTGCCGGGTCGGGGAAGATCCAGGCGAACATGGGGTCCGTAGAAAACGCCCGTGCCATCGTCGTCGTTGCTCTGGCGAAGAGTTCACGGTTCAGGGGCTTAATGCTATTGGGCTGAAAAGGAGTTGTGCTCATTTCACTGTTGTCTCAGGTGGATTCTGGCTACCGGCATAACAAAGGCCGCTCACCCGCTCAGGGCAATGCAGCGGTTGAGTGGGGCAAGATTCAGTGACGAGAACGGGGCGAAGCGAGACCATCCAGCCTTGCGTCGGCGGGCAGCGGCGGGTTCTACCGCACGGTGCGCGGGAAGGCAGCGAGACCGATGAGCAGACCAGAGGAGCCGACAGAGGGCGATGAGCGGCTTCACCGGTCGCCCTCTGCCTGCTCCGATCAGGCATCGACCGTTTCCTCGTGATCCAGCAGGTAAACGTCGGGCTGGTCGCTGACACCCGCCTCCGCCATCTTCTCGCGAAGGTCGTCAGAGGCGAGAAGTTCGCGCGCGCGGTCGAGGTCGTCGACCGCGACCAGCATAATCACTTCGCTTGCGTCGTCGGCGTTGCGAAAGACGCGAGCGCCCTGGGAGCCATAGGAAGCACGGGTCGCGCTGTGGTCGTCGAAGAAAGGCTTCCACGCAGCATAGTCGTTGACTTTGTGTCGGATGAGAATGTGGGGCATGGTAGATTACCTCATTGGGTTGATTGGAAGAAGGCAGCGCTCCGGGTGAGCACTGCGGCGGAGGGTGAATGAGCGCATGCAGTGGGTATGGTGGATGGCGCGTATCAGAAGTTCGGGACGAGAACAGAAGCGGCCTTTGATATGGCTTCTAGTGAATAACTAGAGGGACAAGCCTCAAGGAGGCCGGTTGAGCAAGGGGCCTAGACATGCCTGGAGCAGGGCCGCATTAAAGGGCTTTGCAAGGAAGGCGTCGGCTTCCAGCGGTGCTTCTGTTTCTTCGCCACTGATGAGGACAAAAGGGATCGCGGCGAAATCTGCGTTGGCCTTGAGGGCCCTGCAGAGGGCCACGCCATCGAGTCGGGGCATCACCACATCGCTAATGACCAGGTCTACCGGAACCTTTCGCAGGAGATGTAGCGCCTCCAGCCCATCCTCTGCTTCGAGCACCTGTGTGTGTCTGAGGGCTTCTATGCAGCTTCGCAAGTAGAGACGCATATCTGCGTCGTCATCGACGATGAGCACAACGCGCGGTATACGTGCAAAGGATGCCATGTGAGCGCTAGAAGGCCGGAGGAACAACACCACTTCGTAGCAGTGGCATCCGAGGCCATCCGCTCATCCGTTGCAGGCTCGGGCCTCACCTGTTTTGGGGATAACACCACGGTGCTTCAACGTATTGTGTTCGGAGATCGGAGCGCGCCACGAGTGGAGCAACTGACGAAGTGAACGGCCCTAAGCTACACCCCCGCTCCATCCGGCCACGACTATCCAGCTTGCAATTGGCTCAGAACCTCCAGCATTGCTGGAGAAGCATCCGTGTGGTGATGGACCAGCTTCCACGCTCCGGCTTCTCGTTGATAGATGTTCGTGACGCGATGATCTATGCTGATCTGATGCCCGACCATTGTGAATTCTCCACGCTCGACACCCACTTCATAGGCCACATCCCCAGCGACCTGGATCCGTTGATCGTGCAACTCAACCTTCCCGCCTGAAGCGATTTGGGCTACTTGCTCAAACGATTCCTTGATCGCATCCCAGCCGACGTGCCGACCGCCAATTGGGTGCATGGCCGTCACCTCTGCTTCGTGCGACCAGATGTTCGTCATAGAGCTTGCATCCCCGTTCGCCATGCGGTTCA
>DATGCC010000393.1:0-4662 GCA_035312345.1 Rhodothermales bacterium | reverse complement strand
GAAGGCATCCCGAATGCTCAGGATCTGTCCTCCGAGGAAGTCATCAAGTTGATGATGGAAGGTATCCCGATGGACCCTGACGAGCGTAATTACTGGGGTTTCCTGACGAAATACAGAGAGCGGATGCCGGACGAAACCAAGGACTACGTGTTAAAGATCTTTTCCGCTGCGGTTATCGGGCAGGATCCCCGGTTTTTTGGATTCGACTTTGATCCGCCGCTCAAGCCTTACATGGAGCGCCTCGCCATGCAGGACAACTGATCGGCCTCCGGGCGAAAAGAGTTGCCGTTCTGCTGCCTCCCGAGTACCTTCGTCTTTTCCTTCCCCTGCATACAAGGCCCATGACCTGGTGGAAAACCAGACGCAAGCGCATCGTTGAGGTCGGCGTCGTCTCGGATGTCGGGCAGTCCCGCTCCGAGAACCAGGACGCCTATGGTTGCTTCACGAACCCGGACGATGAAAAGGCAGAGGAGCGGCTCTTCGTGGTAGCCGATGGTATGGGAGGACACCTGCGCGGCGAGGAAGCGAGTCGGCTGGCGGTGGCGGTGCTTCAACAGACGTTTTTCGAAGGGCGGGCCTGGTCGGTCGGCGAACGGTTGCGGCAAGCGCTGGAGACGGCCAACGACCGGGTCTACCGGGAGGCTCAGAGCGATGCGGGCCAGAACAAGATGGGCACCACCTGCACAGCGATGGCGCTCGTGAATGGACACGTCTACATGGCTCATGTTGGTGACAGCCGCGCCTATCGCATTGATGAATCGGGAATCGAACAACTCACGCGGGACCACACGCTCGTGAATGAGTTGCAGCGGCAGGGTGTCCTGACGGAAGACGAAGCGCGCACGCATCCCCGGCGGCATGCGCTGACCCGCGCCCTCGGCATCCAGCCTACCCTGGAAGTTGATATCCTGGATGCTACGTCCATAAAACCCTCCACCAGTTACCTGCTGTGCTCCGACGGCCTCGCACCCGTGACGGACGACGAGATCCGCGACATCGTATCCACCAACCCACCCCAGGACGCCTGCGAGCAGTTGGTGCGCATGACCAATGAGCGCGGCGGTCCGGACAACGTCACCGTGCTCATCGTGACCATTCAGTGAACGCAATCGCTGAGGTCGGAGGCAAGCCTACTTTGCATCCTCTGGGCCTCCTTCGCTGCGGTAAAAATACCCCAGGAGGCTACAAAAGGAAAACATGATCCGAACCCGGCGTTAAACATCGAAGTACAGGTAGAACCCTGTGCATAGCAGGCCATCTTTTCGGAATCTGTCGAGGAGCCACCACCCAGAGGTATGGATTCAGAACGCTGGAAACAGGTCAACGCCGTGCTGGACGAGGTGCTAGACTTGCCTCCCGGACGGCGTGAAGCGTACCTTGAAACCCACTACAAAGACGACCCTGCTCTCCAGCGCGAGGTGGCTTCGCTGCTGGCGGCCAGCGATGAGGCCGACGACTTCCTCGCCGCTCCGGCCAAAGATTACGCCGCCACGCTGATATCTCGATCCAAGCCCATGACAGACGACGCCCTCATCGGTCAGGAAATCGACGGCTACCAGATCCAAGACGTTCTTGGGCGCGGCGGCATGGGCATCGTCTACAAAGCGCTCGATGTCAACCTCGACAAAGAGGTGGCGCTGAAGATGATCGATCCGACGCTGGCCCGCGATGCCACATTCGTGCGCCGTTTCCGCTCCGAGGCCCGGGCGCTCGCCCGCATCGACAGCCGGCACATCGTGCGCGTCCACGCCATGCGGCAGACCGACGAGCGGCTCTTCATCGTGATGGAGTACGTCGATGGCGGGACCGTTACCGACCTCATCAACACAGGCCCGATAGCATGGTCGCAGGCGTTGCCTATCATCCAGCAGATGCTCATGGCACTCGAGCAGGCGCACGGCGTCGGTGTCGTCCACCGCGACATCAAGCCGAGCAACATCATGCTGACGAGAGCGAGCGAGGTGAAGGTGACCGACTTTGGTCTCGCCAAGCTCCGCCAGACCGACGGAGCCGCCACCGTCACGCAGGGCATTGCCGGGACGCTCTTCTACATGTCGCCCGAGCAGGTCAGGGGCCTCGGTGACCTTGACCACCGTAGCGACCTCTATTCGATGGGCATGACCATCTACCAGATGCTCACCGGCGAGCTGCCCATCGACCGCGACAGCGGCGACTTCGCCATTATGCGGTCTATCGTCGAAGAAAAATTCCCACCGCCGTCAAAGTTCAAGCGTGACCTTCCGCCCAGCGTGGTGCAGGCCGTGATGAAGGCGCTGGAGAAAGATCCAGATGATCGCTTCCAGAGTGCGGCAGAGATGCGCTATGCCTTCGAGGCGTTGCAAGGCGCTGTCGCCAGCGATGCCAAGACGATTGTCGATAGCGTAGGACCGTATCGCCCGCCCAAGAAGGAGGTCAATAAAAACGTCGTGTACGCGGGGGCAGGAGTGGGCGGCCTGGTCGTGCTGATCCTGTTGGCCTGGCTGCTCTGGCCCGATGGACCATCGCCTGCCCTGTTAAGCGTTTCCACCGATCCGGGTGGTGCAGAGGTGATGGTTGATGGCTCCCGTTTAACGGGTACTACACCGCTCGACTATGAGGTGCCTGCCGATGTGAGCCAGATCCATGTGCGTATTTTCAAAACAGGCTACGCGGATGTGGATACGACGCTCGACGTGAAAGCTGGCGAGACACTGGCGTTGAACGGGCTGCAACTCGTGGAAACTGCGCAAACGGCCATGCTCGAAATTACGTCTTCGCCAGGCGAAGCGCGTGTCTATGTGAATGGACGTGATGCAGGCGTGACGGGTGTGCTGGGCGCGTTAGATCCCATCGAAGTACCTGCTGGTGCGGTTATTGTACGGGTAGAGAAAGACAAGTTTGAAATCTGGACGGATACACTCATGGTTGAAGCTGGAGCGTCACGGACGATCACACCTACGCTGGTTTCTCTTGAAGGGCCAACGCCACCTGACAATGGCAATACCAACAACACACCACGCACGGGTACCCTCACGGTAGACATTGGGTCGGGCAACGGATCGGTTAGTGTCGCAGGCGAAGGTGATTGCCGGGCTGGAGAGTCCTGCTCAGTACGAGCCGGGCCCAGGCAAGTATCCTGCGGCTCTGAAACCTTTTCTGTTACGGTACCAGCAGGAGGAAGCAAAAGCGTGGCTTGCTACTTCGACCATGAAATTGTAGTTCAGGTCCGGGATGCAGCAGGGGGACGACCGCCATGGGCTACGATAAAGATCAATGGGGAAGAAGTGGCTCAACTGAGTGATAAGACTGTTGAAAGAGGTCCCGGTACCTATACTGTCTCTGTAAGTCGCGAGGGTTATACTGTTGAGCCATCCATGAGAAGCATAACTCTGAAACCAGCTCTCCAAAAGAAGCGTGAGCTTGCCGTGTTCCAATTGAAGAAGCAGTAACGCATAGCTACATAGAAACCTGAAAATAAACAGCGAGATTTTCGGCTCGCTATTCACGATCTTGACAAAGCTACAACCGGCCCCAACGAGGTTAGCCATGGAAGATATGCTGAACGGAACCTGGAATGCCCGCGTGCGCACCCTGCGTCGCTATGCGCTGTGGATGTCGGCGCTGATGCTGCTGACAGTAGCTGTCGCACAGGCGCAGACGATGGACGAGGCTATTGCTGTCTACAACAACGGTGAATATGCGAAAGCCTCTGAGCTTTTTACCGCCCTCGCCAAGGATGAGGTGCAGACCCTGGATACGCGCAAAGAAGCGCTGATGTATGCAGGCCGCGCCGCCATCGCGCAGAGCGAGATGGACAAGGCCCGGCAGGCTGTCACCGACCTGCTCGAACTTCAGCCGCCGCTCATCGAACTCGACCCGGACGTGGAAGCACCGCCGCTCATGGATATTTACTATGAAGTGCGCGGTAGCATGGAAGTGCCGAAGGCCGATCCTGGCATGCATACGCTGGCGGTCATGGACTTCCGCAACTATGCGTTCGAAGACCACGATCAGTGGGACCCGATGCAGTGGGGCTTCTCGTCCATGATGATCGAGCAACTCAGCGGCGCTACCGATCTCAAACTCGTAGACCGTGAGAACCTGCAATATGTGCTCAAGGAACTGGACCTGCAAAGCGTGCCGGGCCGCGTCGATCAGGACACGGCGGTCCGTATGGGTAAGTTGATGGGCGCGCACGCCATGGTCTTCGGCGGCATCTACATCATGGGCAAGGACATGCGGCTCTCGGCCCGCGTTGTTAAAGTAGAAACCGGCGAAATCCTGCTGGGCGAAAGCGTCGAAGGCAAGTACAAAGACTTCGCCGAGTTGATGGAAGAACTGAGCCTCAAGGTGGCGCGGTCGGTCAACAGCAGCCTGACGCAGACAGAAGTAGGCGACCGGACAGAAACGCGCTCGCTCGACGCCATGCGTTCCTATTCGGAAGGACTGGACCTGCTCGAAGACGGCGCGTATCAGGAAGCCTACAACAAGTTCATGGAAGCGTACGATTACGACCCGAGCTACACGCGCGCCAAAGTGAAGGCCCAGAGCCTGATGCCTGTAATGGCGGTGTCTCACGATTCGAGCCAGGGCGGCAAGTCGAGCGGCGGGTCGTTGCCTTAGCGGCATGTAGCATATACGCTACGTGTTTACAAGTGGGACGATTTTGCAAAAGTTGTCCCA
>DATGCC010000392.1:0-5211 GCA_035312345.1 Rhodothermales bacterium | reverse complement strand
TTCCTCGCCCGCCTTAGTGCAGATGGAACAACCATTGACTTTGCCACCTTCGTCGGTGGATCCAGCGAAGAAGCCATCACCGGGCTGGCGCTGGGTGCAGATGGTGCGCTCTATGCCACAGGCGTGACCCTGTCAGCCGATTTCCCGATTACAACCGGCGCTTTCCAGCAAACCCATGCGGGCGGTGGGCTGCTACGCACCGACGGTTTCGTCGCCAGGTTCATCCCCGATGGCAATACGTTTCTGGTGGATTATGCTACCTATCTCGGCGGGCGCATGGATGAGGTGCCCGCAGGCATTGCTGCCGATCTAGAAGGACGGGCGTATGTGACAGGCTTTACCAACTCGTCCGATTTCCCCACCCGCCGCGCGCTGCAATCCACCTACGCCGGACCTATGCGTGATGGCGAGGGCGATGCATTTATTTCCCGCCTCAGTCCAGAAGGCGAGGGCCTCGACTTTTCCTCGTACCTCGGTAGCACGGAGGATGACCAGGCCACCAGCCTCGTCCTGCAACCCGACGGCAGCCTCTACCTCACCGGCTGGACGCGCTCGCCTGACTTTCCGGCAACACCGGACGCTATCCAGTCCACCCTCCGAGGAACACATGATGCCTTTCTGGTGCGGTTGAGGCCTTCAGGCACGAGCATGGCGCTGGACTATGCGACCTTCCTGGGGGGTAGCGGAGAGGATGCGGCCTATGGGCTGGCCGTTAGCTCCGACGAGTCCATCTCGATCAGCGGAGCCACGGATGGCGCAGCGTTCCCGCTCGCCGTGCCGTTCCAACCTGTGCCTGGTGGCGGTACGACGGAAGCGTTTGTCGCCCACTTTGTGGCTGGCGAAGACACGCTCCGTATGGCAACCTATCTAGGCGGCAATGACAATGAAGCCTTTCCCCGCGCCGCGCTCGGAGCAAATGGCACCGTTTGCGTCACCGGCTCCACGCTGTCTCCCGACTTCCCGACGCTACGAGCGTGGCAGGCCGTACCGAGCGGAGCCGCTCTCAGCGTCTTTGTCAGTTGCTTCGGCGATGCGCCTGCACCGGTTGACACGGAAAACGCTACAGATGTCCCGACGGCTTTTGCACTGCACGCCAACTACCCTAATCCGTTCAACCCGACGACGGTCATCCCTTTCTCCGTAGCCCGGCAAAGCCACGTTGTGCTAGACGTGTTCGATGTGACCGGGCGGCGCGTTGCCACGCTGCTTGACCAGGACTTTGCACCGGGAACCTACGAAACCCATTTCGACGCACGGAGGCTGGCGTCTGGCCTGTACCTCTATCGCATTCGGATGGGTGATTTCCAGGCTGCCCGCTCGTTTGTACTGATACGATAGCGCTGGTCCGCTTCTCTTCTCGCTGATCGTTTGCCCCAACCCTGCCTCCTATGCCGATCTTCCCAAATACAAGAGCCTCTTTGCCGAGTTCGTGGCATACCCGCCTTCAACATGTGATCCTGGCCTTGCTGCTGGGAACGATGGCCGGCTGTTATTCTGAGTGTCAAGGGATCGTGCCATCGTACTCTACCCTCTTTCTAGAAACACAGGCAGAAAGCAATTGCAACGTCATGGGTGACCTGTTTATTGTGCGCTGCCCAGACTGTCTGCGCCTTCCCGTAAACAACGGCTCGTTTGCTTTTGGCGAAAGCCCTACCCGAACACCCTGGCAGGGTGACCCGGCTATCGCCGTGGAAGGAGTCACGGAAGACATCACACCCTGTATCTATAATCGCATGTTGCGTTTCGAGGCCAGTGAGGTAAACCGTCCCGCCGAAGACGACATTGCCTCCACCACCTTTCAACTGATCGACCTTCGACAAACGCCCCTTGCTGAAGACGTTACCTTCGTCGCCCGCGCCCTCGTCAACCGGCGACAGATAGATAACGAGACCGACCGCGCGTTCCGGCTCAGCCTGACCGCCTATGCAGGCGACCCGGCAACCTTCGACCCTGCCTCAACAAACCACCAACAATTAGGCGGTAATGCAACAACCCTGGTTGCCGACGCCAACCCCGATACGTGGGAAGCCCTCTTCACCGAGTTAAACATCCGCTCCGCAGAGATTGATTTTCTCTTCGTAGGTATCGCTGCCGTAGAAGATGTGGTAAACGACAGGGGCAACGATACCGAATTCGATGCCCACTTCGCCGATCTGGTACGCGTGGGCTATACCGGCGTGCCACACGATCTGGGACTGGCTTTTCGGGCGCTGCCCACTACCGTGTCCCAGGGAAGTCAGGTGGTATTCGAGTTAACGCTTACCAATCTTACGCCCAATATCATGGTCAACGGAGCAGGCGTCGCCACAGAATTTAGCAATGTTTGGGTGAGTGACGCGCCCGTCTCTGCATTGAGCAACGCTTTCGCCAGGTTGTCTTTTCGCTACGCAGACCACACCGGCGAGGGCACGTACGATCCCCAGCAAGGTACCTGGCACCTCGATCGGCTCGAAGGAGGGGCTTCAGCCAAGCTCTACATTGCTATGCAGGTCACCAGGATTCAAAACATCGGATACGTTCCCTGGCGAACGACCGCAACGATCATCGACAGCCCAAACGATCAGGTCCCCAGCAACAATCGGCGCACCGTGTCCCTTAGCGCACCGGCCTTGCCCACGATAGCGCCTCCTCTGGCCCTTTCCGATACGACCATAGCAGTAGGAGACACCCTTTCTCTGCCGCTCTTCGAAAACACTGTAGCCCCCACCATAACTGCTCTGCAATCTCATCCCGAGGTGGCATCCCTTAGCCTTACGGAAGAGGAGCTCTTCCTCCCCAATAAACGGTACTTCCTCCAGGTCATCGGTGAACAACCAGGCGAAACGGTCGTCTTGGTCGAACTCAATACCGTCCTCAATGGCTTCACCGCTGATTTTTTTAATCTGAGGGTCCAGGCTCCGCCGGTGGCTCATGATGATAGCTATGCCGTAACCCAGGGCCAACCTCTGATGGTCGAGGCACCGGGTATCCTGGAAAATGATATCAATCCAGGGGGAAACAGACTGACCGCTCACCTCGAAACCCCTCCCACCACTGGCACACTCACACTCAACCTCGCTGGCAGCTTCACCTACGTCCCCGATGCAGGCTTCACAGGCGACGCGTTTACCTATCATGCCGCCGATGGGGCAGGAGACGGTGCACTGGTCTCCGAGGTCGCCACCGTCACCTTGACGCCCATGCAGCCCAACCGTCCGCCTGTCGCTGTCGCCGATATGTTTGAGGTAGAGGGCAATACCAGCACCGTGCTGGACCTGCTCGCCAACGACAGCGACCCCGATGGCGACCCCATTGCTGTCATCGCTTCGAGTCCCAGAACCGTTGAGAACGGCATGACAGAGGTGATCGATGGCGGGCAAGCCGTTCGCTACACGCCAGAAGCAGGATTTACAGGTACAGACCTGTTCAATTATGTCATCGTAGACAGTTCGGGCTTGTCCTCCACCGAAACGCCGGTCACAGTCGTTGTAGCCAGCCCCAATCGTGCCCCTACAGTATCTGCTCCCATCAATGACATCACCGTCAGCCCGGACCCGTCCACATCTTGCAGCTTCGACCTGGACGACCACTTTACCGACCCCGACGGAGATGCGCTCACCTACAGTGCCAGCCAGTCCGGTGGCAACGCGACCGTGAACATCAATGGCTCAAACGTCACCATCAGCGGCTCCGACCTCAACCAAGCCATGGTGACCATTACAACTGAAGATCCAGAGGGCTTAACCGTTAGCGATATATTTGCAGTGCAGAAAGTCCTATCAGTGACGGACTGCGGTGGCAACAGGATGAGCCGATGAGTAGAGCCGCAGCCAATTCGTGATGCTACTGACTACCATCCCATAATGATATGAGAAAGACCATTCGCATCCTCATCATGGCCTGTGGTTTCCTGTTCGGGGTTGCTTTCGGACTATGGTATATCGGTTTCTATTTCGATTCGCAACCCCTCGTCGATCCTCAGGTCATCCTTGACATGAGCGATGCGGAGAAGATACAAGCGATAACGACACATCCCGAAATGTTCACTGCCAAGACGTATGTGACGATCTTTGGCTTGGGCGGCTGGTGGGTCGATGGTGACTGGCCCTTCTGGCTCACCCTCCTGCTATCATCGGGAGTCTTCACCTGGATCGCCTACCGAATTACTTGTGTTCTCCTGAAACCGTAAGCTTGCGATAGCGGGCGGCCTCTACGGGTCGCTGCCAGGCTTCATAGAGATCGACAAGACGCTGCACGGCTTCCTGTATGTGCCGTTCGCCAGACTCCTCGGCCTCCGTGCTGCCTGTGTAGCTGGCTAACAGCAGGGCTTCCGCTTCCTCAAACCGGTGCAGATCTACGAGACAGCGTCCGAGCTTGCCCTGGGCGTCGGCGATGCGCCCGTGCCCGGCGGGCAATGCTTTTTCCCAGATGGCAAGCGCCTGCTGCAGATACGAGGCTGCGGTTTGCAAATGCCCCTGCTCGTAGAAAAACATCCCCAACCCATCGTATGACAGCGCTACATCGGGATGCGCCTCGCCCAGCGCCCGCTGCCGGAGTGCCAGGGCTTCACGGTAATGTGCTTCTGCGGCCTCCAGATCACCCTGGTCCTTATACAAATAGGCGAGGTTGTGCACAACCCGCGCCACATCGGCGTGCTCCGGCCCGAGCACAGTACGCCGGATCGCCAGCGACTCCTGAAATAGCCCCTCTGCCTCGGCATAGTTGCCTCGTGACTGGGCCAATAACGCTAAATTATTAAGGCTTCGGGCGACAGCAGGATGCTCGTTGCCCAGCACGTTGCGCTTCAGGGCAAGGGATTTGCGATAAAGCGATTCCGCAGCATCAAGATCACCCTGCTTTTCCAGCACGGCAGCAAGGTTATTGAGGCTTTGTGCAACCTCAGGATGCTCGCTACCCAGCACGTTGCGCCGAATAGTCAATGCATCCCGCAAGTACGGCTCTGCACCTGCAAAATCAGCTAGTGAATAGCGCAACACACCAAGACTGTTGATGGTGTTGGCTACGTTCAGATGATTTCTACCGTGGATAGCTAGCTGGATGGCGAGGGCCTCTTGATACAGTGAATCAGCGGTATCATACGTGCCTTTTTGCCGCATCAGGGAGGCCAGGTTGGAGAGGATCGTCGCCACCGTCGCATGTTGATCTCCATACAGACTGCGGCGCAGAGCAAGGGCCTGTCGATAGTGTTGCTCGGCTTCGTCGAAGGCTCCC
>DATGCC010000391.1:0-3752 GCA_035312345.1 Rhodothermales bacterium | reverse complement strand
GACTCCGTGCTGCATCCGGCCCCGCTCAATACCACGACACGCCGATCCTGCAACACATCCACGAGATCCTGAAAGGTGTTCTGCATACTGCCAACCTGGGTCTTTTCAAGCTGTTCAGCCTTTCTACGAGAGGCTGCCGCGTTGGCTCCGGTGAAGATCCTTACGGCGCTATGCGCCTAGTCATTTTACGCCTGCGGCGCGGCAGTTATTATGCTCGCTTCGCTTAAGTCAGTAGCTCACTGCGTTCGCGTCATTGGTCATTGAGAGACACGGTACCTCCAATGGCCAATGACAGCGCAGCAAATGACGCGAGCATCGCGAGCCAAATGATGCTCCATGACGGCGGTTCCCTTTCAAACAAGTCCACTGCCGAGCCATGAGTCTCCTCTCCCGGATCAACCCGTTTCAGAGATAACAACATTACAAAAATTGGATTGGGCGAAAATGCCGTACTCTGTGCATGATGCCCCCCTTGTGCTGCTTTGCCAAAAAGCCGTATGCCACTGCTGTTTGCAAAAACCACATCGCCCATCACCCGGCGCTACTACCGTCGTCTTTCGGGTCCGTGGCTGCTGATGGTGATGGCATTGGTGCTCGTCGGGTGCGAGGGGCAGCAGTCGGCGCTGGATCCGGCAGGGCATGGGGCCGAGCGCATCGCCGAGTTGTTCTGGTGGCTGGTGGGCGGTGCCGTCATCGTCTGGGTCATCGTCGTCGGTCTGGCGGTCTATGCCTTGCGCGTCAATCCAGGCCCTCACCCCGAGCGGCAAACCCGGCTGCTGATTATTGGCGGAGGAGCGCTCTTTCCAACACTGGTGCTGGCGGGCTATCTCATCTATGGCCTTTCTATGATGCCGGATCTGCTGGCCCCTGCCCCGAAAGGCAGCCTGGAGATCACCGTCTCCGGCGAGCAATGGTGGTGGCGCGTGCAATATCACACACCAGAGGGCGACCGGGTTGCCCTCGCCAACGAAATCCACCTGCCTGTCGGTGAGCCTGTGCAGTTCCACCTGGAAAGCCCCGACGTGGCCCACTCGTTCTGGATCCCTGCGCTTGGCGGCAAGATGGACATGCTGCCGGGCCGCACCAACCACCTGACGCTGCACCCCACACGCACTGGCGTCTTCACAGGAGCCTGCGCCGAGTACTGCGGCGAAGCGCACACGCTGATGCGATTCTACGCCGTCGTCCAGGAAAAAGAAGATTTTGATGCCTGGCTCGAACAGCAGTCGAATCCGGTAGCCTCGCCCGCCACCCCGCTAACCCAACGCGGCGAGGAGGTATTTTCCGCCCACGGCTGCGGTGCCTGCCACGCGGTGCGCGGGACGGAAGCCGACGGCGTCATCGGCCCTGACCTGACGCATGTAGGCAGCCGCCTGAGTCTCGGAGCCGGAACGTTGCCCAACGAGACCAGCGACTTTCTGCGCTGGATCACCCACACCGAAACGGTAAAGCCGGGCGTTCACATGCCCGCCTTCGGGATGCTGCCGGAGGCCGACCTGCACGCCCTCGCCGCCTATCTGGATGGACTCGAATGAAAACGACGCTCCAAGATCCAGAGCCACTGGCCCAGGCCCCTCCCAAAGAGGTGCAGCAGGCACAGGTCGAACGACTGCTGACGGCGTGGAAAACGCCCGAAGGCTGGCGCTACTGGTCGGCGGTCAACAATTCGGAGGTGGGACGCTGGTACACGACGGTGGCGTTTTTCTTCTTCCTCTTCGGCGGCGTGCTGGCGCTCCTGATGCGCACCCAACTGGCCGTGCCCGGCAACGACTTCGTCTCGCCCGACCTCTACAACCAACTTTTTACGCTGCACGGCTCGATCATGATGTTTCTTTTCGCCGTGCCTATCCTCGAAGCGTTCTCGATCATGGTGCTGCCCGAGATGATGGGAGCCCGCGACCTGCCCTTCCCGCGCCTCTCGGCGTACGGCTTCTGGTGCTTCGTCCTCGGCGGCATCTTTGTGTGTGGCTCTATTTTCTTCAACGCCGCTCCGAAAGGGGGCTGGTTCATGTACCCGCCGCTCACGACCGACTACCAGCCCGGCGTTGGCGCGGACATCTGGATGCTGGGGTTGAGCTTTATCGAAGTGGCCTCTATCGCGGCGGCGGTGGAACTCATCGTCGGGGTGCTCAAATGCCGCCCGCCGGGGATGCGCATCAACCTGATCCCGCTCTACTCGTGGTACATTCTCGTGGTGGCGGGGATGATTCTGTTCGCCTTCTCCCCACTCATCGCAGGCGACATCCTGCTCGAAGTGGAGCGGCTGCTGGACTGGCCCTTCTTCGACCCGGCCCGTGGCGGCGACCCGGTGCTGTGGCAACATTTGTTCTGGATCTTCGGCCACCCAGAGGTCTACATCGTATTTCTCCCCTCCATTGCGCTGGTGGCGATGATGGTGCCCACATTCGCCCGCACGCCGATGGTCGGCTACGGATGGGTGGTCCTCGCGGCAGTGGGCACGGGGTTTCTGAGCTTCGGCCTGTGGGTCCATCACATGTTCACGACCGGGCTGCCGGGCATCTCGCTCGGGCTGTTCTCGGCGGCCTCCGAGGCCATCGCCATCCCCACCGGCATTCAGCTTTTCTGCTTCCTGGCAACCATCCTGGTCGGCAAAACAGCGCGCTCAGTGCCCATGCTCTATATCTTCGGTGGCCTCGCGGTGTTCGTCCTGGGGGGGCTGACGGGTGTGATGGTAGCGCTGGCTCCATTCGACTTCCAGGCGCACGACACGTACTTCGTGGTAGGGCATCTGCATTATGTGCTGATCGGCGGGACCATCTTCCCGATCATCGCTGCCTTCTACTATTTCTTCCCACTTTCCAATGGAAAGAAGCTCTCCGACAAGCTCGGCAAGATCGCCTTCTGGCTGCTGTTCATCGGCTTCAATGTCACGTTCCTGCCGATGCACCTGACGGGCCTGCGCGGCATGCCCCGGCGCGTGTTCACCTATCCCGCCGACATGGGTTTCGACGCGCTAAACCTCACCTCCAGCATCGGCGCGGCGATTCTGGCGGCGGGCTTTTTGGTCTTTGTGTGGGACGTGATGCGCCCGAAAGGCAAGCAGCCCTACTCCGAGCGCAACCCATGGAACGCGGGCACGCTCGAATGGCTCGCCTACATGCCAGACAAGCCCTGGGGCACCCGCTCCATCCCCGAGATCGACAGCCGGTATCCGCTGTGGGACCAGCCCAACTTCATGCGCGATGTGGATGAGGGCCGCTTCTACCTGCCCGATGCCAAAGAACTCAAGCGCGAAACGCTCGTCACGACCGCCATCGATGCAAAGCCGCTGCAATGCCTGCGCGTGCCTGGCCCGTCGTTTCTGCCGCCCCTCGCAGCGCTGTTTACCGGCGGCGTGTTCATCTTCACAACGTTCCATCTCTGGTGGCTGGCCCTCGGCAGCGGCATGCTCGCCCTCGGGTTCATCATCGCCTGGCTGTGGACGGGCACAGCGTTCGTCCCCGAGAAAAAGGAAAAAGACGTGGGCCTCGGCCTGACGCTACCACTCTACGGATCGGGGCCGAAGTCGGTGGGCTGGTGGGCCATGTTTATCACGATGCTTGGCGACATGACGGCTTTTGCCGCGCTCGTCTTCGGCTACTTCTTCTACTGGACGGTCCACGACGACTTCCCGCCCGATCCTGCTGCCGGGCCGGGGGTCTTCTGGCCGATGACGGCGGCTGCCTTTTCGCTGACGGCGTGGGCGCTGACCCTCCTGGCGCGGCGCTGGAACCATCAGGACAAGGCCAAGC
>DATGCC010000390.1:0-5987 GCA_035312345.1 Rhodothermales bacterium | reverse complement strand
GAGGGCGAATGATCTTTGAATGCTCCGCCGAACCGCCCAATGGCCGAACGAACCGCGGAAGCTATGTATACGTCGCGCATAAGAACCTCTATCGTTGAATCGAAAGTACCGGAGAACCACGAGGGGAAGCCTCGAAATCGTCAGCCCAGAAACGCAGAAGGCCACGAAGGAGATTCGAGAAAAGCGCTTTCATCATGTTCTTCCTCACGACTTCGCATTTGCCCCAATCCGCGCCAGCATCTGCTCGATATCCGTCGTCGGCTGCTCGCACACAAAGTGGTGGCATACGTAGGCTGTAGCCTGCCCGTTAAGGGCCTGCTGCGCTTCGGTGAAAGGCGCAAGACTAGTGATAGCAGCATGGCCCTCCGCGATGGGACGCAGCAGCACCACTTTGTTGGGCACGTACACCGACCGCAGCGCACTGAGCATAGCCTGTGTATCTCCGGCCTCAGGATCGCCGGCGATGACGATTTCCAGCGATGGCCCCACCGCAAAGTCGAGCGCCATCAGCAAAGCCGTGAAGCCGGTCGGTTGTTTGGTCACGACCTGTGCAAAAGAACGGCCTACCTCGTCGGCACGTTGCTCCAGATCCGTGGCTCCTGTCAGACGACTCAGCCGCAAAAGGTTCATCATAGCGATAGCGTTACCCGACGGGATAGCTCCATCGTAAGCCTCTTTGGAACGCACAAGCAATTGCTCGCTCTGGTCTGAAGAGAAAAAGAAACCACCCTGCTTCTCGTCCCAAAAATGATCGAGCGCGTAGCACATCAGGTCGTGGGCGGCTTCCAGATAGGCTGGGTCGAAAACCGTTTCGTAGAGTTCAAGTAATCCTTGAGCTAAAAAGGCATAGTCGTTTATCGTGCCGATGATGGCTGCATTGCTCTGACGATAGCGGTGCAGTAGACGGTTGTCATCCTGTTGCATGGTTGTGAGGATGAAATCGGCGGCGCGGCGGGCGGCTTCGGCATAGGCTGCGTCGTCAAAAACACGAGCCGCCGTGGCCAGCGCAGCAATCATCAACCCGTTCCAATCAACCAGGATTTTGTCGTCTTTGCCAGGATGAATGCGCCGCTCCCGATGGTTGAAGAGCCTTTGACGCGCCTCTTCCAGCCGACGTACCAGATCAGCTTCCCCCATACTCAGTTCCTGAGCCAGGGCAACCAGCGGCTTTTTCAAATGAAGGATGTTCTCCCCCGTCCGTCGGCGCGTAGCCTCGTCCTCGAAGTTGCCTTCCGGCACCACGTTATACACTCGGATGACGAGATCGGCCAGTTCGTCGTCCAGCACCTCTTGCAGTTCGTCAAGCTCCCAGACGTAGAACTTGCCTTCGCGGCCTTCACTGTCGGCATCTTCCGCGGAGTAGAAGCCGCCTTCGGGCGCTGTCATATCGCGCAGCACGTAGGTGAAAATTTCCCGTGCGGTCTGCTCATAAAAAGGGTCGTCCGACGCCTGAAACGCCTCGGTGTAGGCCATCGCCAGCATGGCCTGATCGTAGAGCATTTTCTCGAAGTGCGGGAGCTTCCACTCGGCGTCGGTGGCATAGCGATGAAAACCGTAGCCTACGTGATCGTAAACACCGCCGCGGCGCATCGCCTGCAACGTCGTCTCGACCATCGTGAGGGCCTGCCTGTCGTCAGTACGTTTCCAATAACGCAACAGGAACAGCAGGTTGTGCGGCGAGGGAAACTTGGGGGCTGAGCCAAATCCGCCATGTTGCAGATCGAAGCGATGGGCAAGGCCTGTGTAGGCGCGTTGAAGTACGGACTGATCAAGTGCTGCTCCGCCCAACGGTTGGGTGGCAGCGTTTACAAGGTGATCCGTAATGTTATCAGCCGAAGTGAAGACCTGGTCTCGATCTTCCTGCCATGCTTCGGCAACGCGGGGGATGAAATCGAGCATGCCCAGGCGTCCGTGGCGGCTTTGCCTGGGCAGGTAGGTGCCCGCAAAAAACGGCTTCTTATCGGGCGTCATCACGACGGTCAGCGGCCAGCCCCCGTGGCCCGTCAGCATCTGGCAGACCGTCATGTAGATGTTGTCAATGTCCGGGCGCTCTTCGCGGTCCACCTTGATATTGATAAACGCGTCGTTCATCAGCCGCGCCACTGTTTCATCCTCAAAGGACTCGTGCGCCATCACATGGCACCAGTGACACGTCGAGTAGCCGATGGACAGAAAGATGGGTTTATCCTGCTCGTGGGCTGTCGCAAACGCTTCGTCGGACCACTCCCACCAATCCACGGGATTGTCTTTGTGCTGCAACAGGTACGGACTCTGGGCGTGCGCAAGACGATTGCTCATGGGGATAAATCTGGATCAGATCTTCTATTGACGACTGATGTTGTTTGAAGAGCGAAGACCGTACTGCAGAAAAATCGTCCTTCGCACCTCGGCCTTCAACATTCTACGCATCCAGGTCCAGAAGATCTGTAATGACCCTGTCTGGCAAATCGCTCGGCGGCTGGTTGCCCCGGATCCAGATCGTCGCCAGCCCGACGGCCTGTGCTGCCGCGATGTCCCGCTGTAGATCATCCCCGATAAAGACGACCTCCGACCGTTCCACGTCGAAGGATAGCAAGGCGTCCTCAAAGAGCCGGGGCGAGGGTTTGATGCTCGTGCTGTCCGAGGAGAAAATCAGACTCTTGAACAGAACACGAATGCCCGCCCGTTCCATCTCCTCCAGCCAGAGCGTTTTGTTGCCCCAGATGTTAGAGACCACGCCCAGTTCATGGGTTACTGCCATCCGTTTTAGCAACGCCGCATAGGCGGGTGGCACCGTGCCTAACTCGTGCCGTGTGATGACCCGATCCAGCCGCTGGATTTCTACTTCCGACCACCCCTCGGTTTCAGGCAACTGGCGTACTGTATCGATGACCTGTGGGAAGCTGTCAGATCGCTCTGGATCTTCGTAGATCACTGTCATCGAAGCAACACAGGCCCTGACTGCCTGATTCACGGCATCATCATCCTGCTCTTTCCCGCCCATGTTGCGATAGGTCGCCGCAAAGTCTTCATCGGGGCCGAAGCGATCCTCGCCAAACATGAACGTTCTGTTCATGTCGAGCAACACGACGCGGAATGGAGCCAGTGCCTTCATTTACCACGCGGCCAGCGCTTTCATCTCGTAGGCAAGGTCGCGCATGTCATCTGGGGCGAGGATCCCGAATTCAGTGATGATACCAGAAATGAATCGGGCAGGCGTCACTTCAAAGAGTGGATTGAGCACCTCCACCAGCGCCTCCCCTGAATAAAGCACAGACGCCGCGCCCTGTTCGAGGGGTACCTGATCAGCGTGGCTCACCTTGTCCGCCGCTGCGACGATGTAAACGGGAATTCGCTGTTGCTTTGCGGCGAGGGCAGCGACGTGCGTGCCCACCTTGTTCACGACCGCCCCTGTCCGCAGAACGGTATCCGCGCCGAGCAACACGACATCGACGTGCGCTTCCGTGAGCACCGACGCCATGGCGGCATCGGCCACCAGGGTCACGACAAAGCCCTCCCCTGCCAATGCCTCTGCCTCCCCAACCCCTTCACCGCCTGGCTCCGACGCAGCGATGATCACCGAGGGCGGCAGGTCAGCCGCCCGCAATGCTGCCAGCACCGTACCGGAGCGCGAGAGCGTAAAAACACGCCGCCCCGCGATGTAGCCCGCTGCCTTTTGTGCGGCATCAGCATCAGCCTGCGCGGCCTGTTCAATGACTCGCCGCGCTTCCTGCTCAACCGACGCAGCTGTTTCGGCTTCGCGGCAAGCATGCATCACCCGGTTGATGCGGTTCTGCAACACGACCATCGTCGGACGGGCTTCAAGGAGTTGCCGGGCCAATGTGCGCAGCTCTTCCCATGCCGATTCGGGAGCCTCTCCCGCTAATGCCTGCGCCCGATCACGCAGGATCTCCAGCGCCCGGATAGAGAGATACGCCGCTCCGTGCTCGGTGTCCCTGGCAAGGCTTTCGACAACGGCGGTGTCGTTGTGATGATTTTGCGGGTTGTCCATCTACCTTTCCACTTCTCCTCAATACGTGCTGCCAAGAAACACGGCGTTGAGAAACAGCCCATTGGTGCCCCACCAGAACGCACGAAAATTAGGATTGTCCATGAACAGGATAACGTGCCCCCGCCCCGAGCGCGTGGCGACGAGCACGGCGCTGCCGGGAGCCGTTTCCAGCTTTTCTTCGGAGATGTAGCCACTCAGCAGTGGGCTGTCGGTGAGCACAGCCACGTTGGTGCCAGGCCGCTCTGCCGGTTCATGGAACGAACTGCGGTTGCGAAAGATGGGGATGGTAGAAGCCATGCCATAGGCCAGCGGGTGGGTCTGGTCAAGGCGCGCCTCGAAGATGGTGCCCCCGACCACCTGGGCACCGCGGGTGCTCCCGATCTCCGCATAGGGCAGCTCTTGCAAGAGCGAATCGAGAGCGAACGACTTCTCTTCCAACTCGGCCAGCCCGTTACTGATGGCCCAGTCGGCACCGCTGCTAAGGGCGATGAGATTCCCGCCGCTACGCACCCAGTCTTTTATGCGATCTGTTGCCACATCTCCATACGAACCACCTGCCATGACGAGGGTATTGTAGCGGTTCAGATCGGCCCATTCTGTCGCCTCCACATCCAGCAGAGACACCGGGATTTTGAAACGTTCGCTCAGCAGATGCCAGACTTCGCCTGCATTGTAGCTGCTCGTACCTCCACCTGTCAGCAAAGCGACTTCAGGCTTCGGCAAGGCGCTGAGGTTGGTGCTGCCGAGGTCCGGTCCAACTGGCGTCAGCCCAGAGTCGACCGCGTAGATGGGCACATGGTCCTCGCGGGCGACCTGCTGAACCAACGCATGCACCGTGTTGGCATCGACCGCTCCCTGATCGACAGCAATGACGACAGTGCCTCGCTCAAAATCAGACTCCTGCCCGCCGACAAAAGCCGTAAACGGATCGTGCATGAGCACAGGCCGCAGCCCGGCAGCCTGTAACTTGTAGAGGGCACGCGGGGTGAAATAGCGATTCCATGGCATCAGATACGCATACTCGGATCGGTTCCCCATCACGGCCCCGCCGTCCATCTCAATGGGGGGCAGCTCGGCTCCGGTCAGCGAACCCACGTTGCGCCGCAACTCGGCATAATCGAGATCAAAAGAGAGCGGCAGCGTCCAGGCCGAGACATCGTAGAAGAGCGAATCTTCAAAGGTAAGGGTTCGCTCCATGACAGCCTTGATGAGCTTGGACTGCGGCTGATCCATCGGGATGACGTAGGCTTGTCCGGTCTGATAGGTTTTGCCCTCCGCCTGCACCTCTTCGGCCAGTGCATGGATGCGGATGCGATGCTGCTGTAACATGCCAGCCAGCGACTGCGCCCGCGTGCGTCCGCGGTCCAGCCCGATGACGTAGCCTTTCACCGGATTGCTAGCCTGCTCACGGGCTGCCTCCTGGTAGAAGGCGCGCTGGAGGGCCAGCAGCTTCTCCCGCAGGTTGACCGCCGCCTCAATGGTCGATAGCGCCGTGGTAAACTGGTTGCGAACCGTTTTAGCGTAGTGCAGAATGCCATGGTCCGTCTCCCGCATCAGCGCCCGTGACGACGCCTGCTCGAAGAGAATGCCGATGGCTCCATTCACGTCGGGATACGTCGATCCTTTGCCATAGTAAAAATCATCGAAGCTTTCCTGGCTGTAATACAACTGCCCGATGCGGTCGAGCGCGGCAGCGTGGAACGTGCCGATTTCGGCAGTCAGATCCTGGTTGACCTGCAAGGTGTTCGGGTTGGTGCGGCTCGGCACGCCCGGCTGGAAGAAGAAGGTGCTGTTACCACCCATCTCGTGGTGGTCTGTGAGCAACTGGGGCCGCCAGTGATGAAAAAGCCGGATGCGGCCCCGCGATTCAGGATGCTGTATGGGCAGCCAGTCGCGGTTCAGATCGAACCAGTAGTGGTTGGTGCGCCCGCCCGGCCAGGGCTCGTCGTGCTCGCGGTCCTGCGGATCGGCAACAGGCACGCCGCCCCGGTTGCGG
>DATGCC010000389.1:0-13393 GCA_035312345.1 Rhodothermales bacterium | reverse complement strand
AGCCCACGCACCACCTTCGGCAAGCCGTGATCCCTGCCAGACACCGCCTGGCACGACGTGTTGCAGTCGCATGCCTTGTTGCAAATCCTGACCCAGGGTAATGACCTCGCCCTTGCTGTTTGGGTGGAGTTGCAAAAGCTCAACGGGATCGCCGAGATAGAAATGGTAGATCTCATCGCCCGGCAGCCGGTGCAAGGCAGAGAAGGTGTCCGGCGTGAGCAGGTAGTAAATGGCCGTGGCAAGGGAGCGTTCGGCAGCAAAGGCCGACGGTAGTGTATCTGGAGCGAGGGAGAAGGCAGCGCGGTAGGTTTCAGCATAGAAACCTCCTTCTTCGGGTAGGGGCTGGAGGTTGAGGAGGGCTTTCAGGTCGTCTGCAGTCATGGGCACCAGGAGGATAGAGAGATGGGTAGACCCAATATAAAAAGCCCCGGCCAGGATTCCTGACCGGGACCGTTCTGTTTTGCTGAAGCAAGCGGCTTGCTTTACCGGATGTCGATACGGCGGGGCTTCACTTCTTCGGCTTTCGGCACCGTGATGTTTAGCACGCCATTCTCGAACGAAGCCTCAATCTCGTCGGATTTGACCATCTGCGGCAGCGTGAAGGCCCGGTAGAAGCGCCCATAGCTGCGCTCGACGCGGACGTACTTCGTTTCTTCTTCCCGCTCTTCTGCGTTGCGCTCGCCGCTGATGCTGAGCACGCCCTCGTGGAAGTTGATTTCCAGGTCGTCCTTGCTCAGACCCGGCAGGTCCACATGGACGAGGTAGGCATTCTCGGTTTCGGCGAGGTCTACACGCGGGGCCCAGGATGTCGAGTCTCCATTGTCTCCATTGGTGCGAATGGGGAAGAACGAGTCGAAGAGGCCGTCAATTTCGCGCTGCAAGCGGCGCATGTCGGTCGTGGGCGAAAAGCGAATCAAGCTATTCATGGGATACCTCCTTGATAGGTGGTGAATCGGTTGCACAATGTTGAACTTCACGATTCACTTCCTTCAAGCAGCATGCCAGCGGCTGATTGTTTGCCATTTCGGCAAAGGTGGAGCGGGTGTTTGAAAATCTGTCGTACCCATCCCAATACCTCCAAAGATGTATCTGACAATCTGAATGGGACCTCTGTAAAATTTGTCAGAGCGATCCTGACGCCTATGAAGTTTTCTTTCTCCCAATGCTTGTCAACACGGCGCCGGGCGCACCTTGCCTGCCGCTTCGCCAAAGCCGATACGATAGCCATCGCCCTGCGCCCAGCCCGTCATAACGATACTGTCACCGTTCTGGATGAAGGTGCGTTCTTCGCCACCTGGCAACGCGATCTTTTTGGAGCCGCGCCAGGTCAGTTCGAGCAGGCTGCCATAGCTGTCTTCGGTCGGGCCGCTGATGGTGCCGGAGGCCATCAGGTCACCAGGGCGTGTGTTGCACCCATTGACGGTGTGGTGCGCGAGTTGCTGGCAGGCCGTCCAGTAGAGGTATTTGTAGTTCGAGTGGCAGATCGTGTGCGGCGTATCCATCTGATTCGTTTGCAAGCCCACTTCCAGGTGAATGTCGTAGGCACAATCCTCATCGGGCTGGAGGTAGTCCAGCGGTGTGTGGTCTTGCTCGGGTGCGGCACAGCGAAACGGTTCGAGCGCATCCAGCGTGACGATCCAGGGGGAGATGGTGGTGGCAAAGCTCTTGCCGAGGAACGGTCCCAAAGGCACGTATTCCCACTTCTGTATGTCACGGGCACTCCAGTCATTCACGAGGACCAGGCCGAAGATATGGTCGCGTGTTTCGCCAATGGGGATGGGGTCGCCCAGGTCGTTGCCTTGGCCGATGAAAAAGCCCATTTCCAACTCGAAGTCAAGCAGGCGACAGGGACCGTAAACGGGATCGCTGTCGTCGGGCTTGAGCTGTCCGCAGGGCCGACGCACGGCCTGACCACTGGGGATGACGGAACTGGCACGTCCGTGGTAGCCAACGGGCAGGTGCAGCCAGTTTGGTTGGAGCGCATTTTCCTTGCCGCGAAACATGGTGCCGATGTTGGTGGCGTGCTCCCGCGAGGAATAGAAATCTGTGTAGTCCCCGATGTCAGCAGGCAGCAGCATTTCCACCTCATCCATCGGGATAAGGGCCAGCTTTCGGAGTGCTTCATCGTCGCGGAGGGTGGGATTGTCGTGCTGGAGCAATTCACTGAGGGTGCGGCGGGCGTCTTGCCACACGACGCGGCCGAGCGACATAAACCGGTTCAAGGAGGATTGTGAAAAGGGGCGCTGGCGGCGGATTTCGGGTTGATCGAAGAGCCCTTTGTCTTCCAGGGCCGAGCAGTCCAGCACATAATCCCCAATGGCTACGCCGATCCGCGAAAGACCCCCATTGAGCGGCCTAAAAATACCGTAGGGCAGGTTCTGGATCGGAAAGTGGGAATCGGGTGCTACGTCGATAAAGGAGTTGAGCAAAGGGTCTGTCGTGGGATCAGCCATTAATTTGGGTTTATCCGGTTAGCAGATTTGTCAGTTTGCAGGTTGCGGATGGGTTGCAAGGGAGAAACCTGCTAACCTGCAACCTGTGAACCTGTAACTAAAACAAGCCAAGCGCCTGCAAGTCCTCACGGGGTTCATCGAAGCTGCAACTGCCGATGGAGATCGCAAAGGTGTCGCGCAGGCGAGTGATGTCGTCGTAAGAGGTCGTGAGGTCTTGCCAGGTGAAGCCGGTTGCATCGAACCGAAAATGATCGGCGTCTTCATCGAGCAAGATTCGTTCTACGGTCGGCGCGTCCAGGTCGTGTGTAGCCGTCAGCATGGCGGCACCGAAGAGGTTGAAGAAGCCGTACATATGCGTCTGCACGCTCTTGTGGTACTGACGCACTGGATGGTGCAACCCCGCTGTCGCCTTGAAATGAACGCCGGCATCATGGCAGGCAACGAGCGCATAGGCCAGATGCGCAGCCTGCGGAAAGGCCGCTGGTTCGAGTCCGCCCGTTCGCATTTTGAACCCAATCTGCGTTTCCTGTGAGGCATTGTGTGTCGCCATGGCCGAAAGCAAGGCCGGGGCGATCTGTCGCAACTTATCGTCGATGGATACCTCGAAGAAGAGGTCCAACGCGGGAAGCGTTTCGGCAGCACGGCAATCCAGATCGGCAAAAAACTGGTGCAGTGAAGGCGCATCGGCCTGAAACAGGTCAGGCGGCAGGCGCATCTCCATCACGTCCACCTTCACCTGTTGCGGATGACGTGCGTGGAAAGCCGCAATGGCCTCAAGATCTTTGGCAAAAGCGGGAAGAAAGGCATCCGCATCGGCTGCGCCGGTGCCGAGGGCCGAGAAGTGAAACGGCGGCTGGGTATCGAAGAGGGCGGCGTGTCCATCGAGTTCGGAAAGCCGTTTCGCCGGGATCACGAAGCGGGCGAGCATCCAGGCGTCAGGCCCTGTGCGATAGCGCGCAAAGTTGTCAATCGCCTCGTCGAGCGGCAATCCGGCAGGGGGGAAGAGACCCGCATAATCAATGATTGATGCCAGAAAAGCCCGTAGCGCAGGGGGCGTGAGGGTCGTAACAGGAATGGTTTGATCGGTCGGCATAGCGGGTTGGTTGCGTCTAAGCGCCTGGGAGGTTAGACAGCTATGTGCAAACGTCTTTGAGAAAGCTTTTCTTTGTTGCTGGTCTCCCAGGCTCCTAGATTCCTAGACGCATGCACGGTCAGTCAACCAAACGTTATGCAGCAGCAGGGGTTCGGGGCAGCGTGTTAACGGTATGGGAAAATCTGGTCAGTTTTGCGCAGGTTTGCTTGTAAGAACAATCCTAAGCGCTTACCTTTTAATGCTACCAAAGCAATCCACTTCGTACTAAAACCCCACTTTCTCCTTCATAGCGACAACAAAACCATGAAGCGATTTCCCATTCTACTCGTCTTGCTCTTTGGCGGCTTTTTGCTGATGGGGGCCGACGGGTGCTCCAGCGATCCGAACGTCGAGGGAGCCAAGCTTGACCTGCGCAACAAGGATTATGACCGCGCCATGGAGAACCTTGACAAGGCGCTGGAAAAAGATCCGAACAATGCAGAGGCGCTGGAACTCAAAGGTCAGGTGCTGCAAGAACAAGCTTTTGCTACCAACGATGCCGCCGAGCACAGCCGCCTGATCGGCGAGATGATCGCGGCGTACGAGCGGGCCAAAGAGGCCAACCCTGAAGCCGTGCAGGACATCAACAACCGCCTCAGCGTGGCATATTTCAACGAGTTTCAGCGTGGCATCCAGGCCTTTAACCGGGCCCAGAATGCCGAAGATGGTACGGCTGAGTTCAGCAATGCGGCCGACTACTTCGAGAATGCCACGATGATCGAGCCGGATTCTTCCGGGGCCTATGTCAACCAGGCTTTCGCGCTCATCAATGCCCAGCGTAGCGAGGAGGCCATTGAAGCCTTTGAGGGAGCCCTCGAAAAAGGTGACCAGTCGCCCGACACGTACATCTACCTTGGCGATCTGTATGCGCAGTTCGACCAACTCGAGAAGCGCGTCGCGACCCTCGAAACGGCCAATGAGATGTTTCCAGGTAATGCCGATGTGCAGGCTCAGTTACTCAATGCTTATGTGAGCGCCGGGCAGATGGACCGGGCCATGCAGGTCTACAAGGATGCTGTGATGAATGACCCGAGCAACAAGCTCTATCGCTACAACTATGGTTCCCTACTGCTCGAAGCGGAAGACTATGCAGGAGCCGTCGAGCAATTGAGCGAGGCGGTGAAGCTCGATCCTGACTATGGCGATGCGCAGTACAACCTCGGGGCCGCCTACATCAACCAGGCCGTCGCTATCAATGACCAGATCAGCGCGATGGACGATGACCTGCGGGCCAACCGCTCGTCGATGTCGGAAAGTGATATTACGGCGACGGAAACGAAGATGCAGGAGATGGCGGAGCAACGCAAAGCGCTTTTCGAGAAAGCAATTCCGCATCTGGAGATGGCCAAGACGCTCTTTGAGGCTGAGGGCTCAGATCCCACAGGCATTTGTCAGGCCCTGTTCTCGGCCTACGTGCAGACCGGGCAGCAAGACAAAGCCGAAGCGCTGGCCGATTGTACGGGTTATGATCTGAACTAATACCGAGCCCTTTCGTAATCCCGCAACCCCGGGCTTCTGCTGTGAGGCTCGGGGTTGTTTTGTTCAGTACGCACTTTTTTAAACGGCCATCCCCTATGCAAGTACCAACCCTCGATACACCTACCCAGGAGCAACTACGCTTTGGTACCCTCGCCGTCCATGCCGGGCAGCAGCCAGACCCGACGACGGGTGCGATCATGACGCCCATCTATCAAACGGCGACCTACGTACAGGCAGCTCCGGGCGAGCACAAAGGGCACGAGTATTCCCGCGTCACGAATCCGACCCGCACGGCGCTAGAAGGCAACCTCGCCGCACTCGAAGGAGCCGGCGCGGCTATCTGTTTTGCCTCGGGCGTGGCGGCGCTCGACGCCATCCTGAAGAGCCTGCGTCCGGGCGATCATGTGGTGGCCTCCAATGATATGTACGGCGGCTCTTTTCGGCTGATGCGGCAGGTCTTCGAGCCCTTTGGCCTGCGCTTTTCCTTTGTCGATATGACGGAGATAGCCAACGTGGAGGCAGCCCTCCTGCCGGAGACGAAGCTGTTCTGGGTCGAGACGCCCACCAACCCGCTCATGCACATCGTCGATATCGAAGCGCTTTCCACCTTGGCAAAGGCACACGGGATCGATGTAGCGGTGGATAATACATTTGCTTCACCTTACCTCCAGCAGCCGCTTGCTCTCGGCGCGGATATGGCGATGCATTCGTCCACCAAATACCTCGGTGGGCACTCCGATGTGGTCGGGGGTGTAGTGTGTACGAGCCGGGAAGATTGGGAGGAGAAGCTGCGGTTTCAGATCAAAAGTGCTGGAGCAGCCCCGGCTCCGATGGACTGTTTCCTGACGTTACGCGGTACCAAAACGCTGCATCTGCGCATGGAGCGGCATTGCGAAAACGCCCGCCGCCTCGCCGATTTCCTCGACAATCATTCGAAAGTGGGGAAGGTGCTCTATCCGGGTTTGCCAGATCACCCTGGTCATCCCATCGCCCGCAAGCAGATGCGTGACTTCGGCGGAATGCTCTCCTTCCAACTCGCCGACGACAATATGGACAACGCGCTCAAGGTGCTGACGGGAACCCGCGTCTTTGCTTTGGCCGAAAGCCTGGGTGGGGTTGAGAGCCTCATCAACCACCCTGCCTCTATGACGCATGCCTCGGTGCCTCGCGAAGAGCGCATCAAAGCAGGGCTGGCTGATACGTTGATCCGCCTGTCGGTAGGCGTGGAGGACGGCGACGACCTGATCGAAGACCTCGACCGTGCGCTTGCTTCGGTGTAGATAGCCTACAAATGAAAACCGGGTTTCACCAGGTCGCGGTATTCAGGATGTCGCAGGATGAAGGCTTTCACGAAGGGGCACAGCGGCATAACCGTAAGGCGCTGGGTGCGGGCATGATCCAGCGCGGTGCGGATGAGCTTGGTGGCAAGTCCCTGGCCTTCCAGTTCAGGAGGCACCTCGGTGTGCGTAAAAACGATCATGTTCTGCTTGGTCAGCGTATAATCGGCCAACGCGAGATAATCGCCTACGCGAGCCTCGAACCGATGCTTCGCTTCGTTGTTTTCGATGGGGATCTGGTCAAGCACGAAGTCCATGGCGGGTTTTAATGGGATGCGATTCGTTGTCGGCGCTCAACTTAAAACAAACTACCGTTGTTGTCTACTACAGCCATAGAAACGATCAGCGTCTTCGACATGCTCAAGATTGGCGTGGGGCCGTCGAGTTCGCACACGCTTGGGCCGTGGCGCGCCGTGCAACGCTGGGTCGAAGACCTGCGCGAGGAGGTCGATCTGGCGGCTATCGACGCCATCCGTATCAACCTCTACGGCTCGCTAGCGCTGACCGGGCGCGGGCACTGCACCGATCAGGCTATCTGTCTGGCACTCCTCGGCTACGATCCCGAGACCGTGCCCGTCGAATCCATCTCCAAAATTATTGATGACCTGTGCCAGGAAAAGATCATCAATCTATCGGGTGAGCGATCCATCGACTTCGATCCGGTCGCCGATATTGTCTATCTGAAAAGCGAGCGGCTGCCGTTCCACGCCAATGGCATGACGTGCAGCGCCACGGTAGGCAACCAATTGCTGGAATCCACCTACTACTCGATAGGGGGTGGCTTTGTCGTGAAGGAGGGAGAGGAGGCTGGATCCGGGTGGATTGCGACGCTTCCTTATCCTTGTCAACAACCCGCCGAATTGCTTGCCCATTGCACCCAGAATGACCTGTCGGTCGCCGAGATGGTCTGGGCCAACGAGCAGGCGTGGCGCAGCAAGGAGCAGGTGCGGGTCGACATCCTTCGCATCTGGGACGTGATGAAAAACGGGATCTATCGGGGCTGCCACACGCAGGGCATGCTGCCGGGCGGTCTGCACGTCAAGCGGCGGGCCTTCGAACTCAACGACCGGCTTCTCGGCGAAGTGCCCCGTGACTATGCGAACACAGATGCATGGATTGCGACGTTGCAACAGTTGAAGCCGGGCTTCAATCAGGTGATGAAGTGGGTCAGTTGCTTTGCCCTGGCCGTCAATGAGGAGAACGCCAGCCTGGGGCGCGTCGTCACGGCTCCGACGAATGGGGCCGCCGGGGTTATCCCTGCCGTGCTCCTGTTTCACGTCTGCTTTTCCGATCAGGAAGTCACCGACGACGACATCGCCAACTTTTTGCTGGTCGCGGGCGAGATCGGGTCGTTCTTCAAGAAACGGGCTACCATCTCTGCGGCCATGGGTGGGTGTCAGGCAGAGATTGGTGTGTCTTCCGCGATGGCAGCAGCGGCGCTGGCCGAAGCGCTCGGCGGTAGCGTGGCACAAGCGCTCATGGCTGCTGAGATTGCCATGGAGCACCATCTGGGCATGACGTGCGATCCCATCGGCGGGCTGGTGCAGGTGCCGTGCATCGAGCGCAACTCGATGGGCGCGATCAAAGCCATCAACGCGGCGGGCCTCGCATTGGAGAGTGATCCAGCAGCGGCCAAAGTCACGCTCGACGAGGTGATTCAGACGATGTGGGAGACGGCGAAGGACATGAGCAGTAAGTACAAAGAAACCTCGCAAGGTGGCCTCGCCGTCAACATTTCCGTACGCGTTCCCGAATGTTGATTGATTCAGATCGATACACTATGCATCCTGCCCTGGCACACGTTGAGCACCGTCCGTGGCCCATCCCGGCGCACCGGTGGACGTGGCGACAGTCGTGGCTGGATTTGCTGTTTGCGCACTGGCCCATTTCGGCTGCTGCACTGCGACCCCTCGTTCCCGAGGCGCTCACCATCGACGAATACGAAGGGACTTCCTGGATCGGTGTAGTCCCGTTTCGCATGAGCGGCGTGATGCGGCGACCATTGCCCGATCTGCCGTGGATATCGGCATTTCCCGAGTTGAACCTGCGTGTGTACGTTACTTGCAAGGGGAAACCCGGTGTCTGGTTTCTGAGCCTGGATGCAGCCAATCCGCTGGCCGTGTGGGCTGCCCGTCGCTTTTTTCATCTACCGTATTACTGGGCGCAGATGACTATGGTAGAGGAAGACGATCAGTTCAAATATGACTCCACCCGCCGCGATGGATCGGTGGCGTTTCGTGCTGTTTATGGTCCAACGGCTGCGCCTTTCATGGCTGCTCCCGATACACTGGAACGCTGGCTCACGGAGCGGTATTGCCTCTACGCTGAATCGCCCAGAGGCACGCTGTATCGGTGCGAAGTGCATCATGTGCCCTGGCCTTTGCAACCGGCCTTTGCGAATATCGAAACCAACGAACTGTTGCAGCCACATGGGTTGTCAGTAGCAGGTAAGCCGCTGCTACATTTCGCCCGGAGCCTGGATGTGGTCGTCTGGTCGCCCGAAGAAGTTTATCTGTGAGTGAGCAAGGTCTGAGTCTATGTTTTTCCCGCTGCCTGAATTGCTGACTGCCGAGGTGGGTTTTCGCACGAATGACGAGGTGATGCCCGCCATCCGTGCAGCCTGCGCCGCCAATGCCGACCTCGCCACGTTCCATCGCCTTGGAGAAAGCGAAGAGGGCAGGCCGCTTTATGGCATTGTGCTGGGCAACGGTCCGCAGACCGTCAGCCTTATCGCCGGGGCGCATGCCGATGAGCCGGTGGGCCCGGAGACGTTGCGCACGCTGGTGCTCGAAGGATTGCGATGCCGGGACGAATGGGAAGCGCTATGGTCTACGTTTCGCATGGTCATCGTCCCACACATCAACCCCGATGGCGAGGCGCGTAACCGCGCATGGATCGAACAGTGGTCTAGCCTCGACGCGTATCTGCAACACGTTGACCGCGAACTGCCAGGCCGCGACCTGGAGTTCGGCTTCCCCTCGATGCGACAGGAAAACCGGCTGGTGGCAGTCTTTCTCCGAAAGCACGCGCCGATGCATCTGCACATGAGTCTACACGGGATGGCGTTTTCTGAAGGCGCGATGTTGCTCATCGAGCGGCACTGGGCAGGAGAATGCACGCAGACCCTGCGCAATGCCTTTGCTACGGATGCAGAGAAGGCGGGCTTGCTGTTGCACGACCACAACCGCAAAGGGGAGAAGGGCTTCTTTTACATAGAGCCGGGTTTTACGACGACGCCGGAAGGAGCCGCCATGCGCGCCCATTTTCAGAGCCTCAGCGATGAAGACATGGCGGCGCGGTTCCACGATAGCTCCATGGAGTTCGTCCGAAGCCTCGGCGGCGACCCGCTCTGTCTGGTGACCGAGTTACCGTTGTTTCTCATCGAACGCCGTGTGCCGCATGAAATGGGATATCCCGCAGCCTACCTTGCGTTCAAAGAAGTCTTGCCGGAGTGCAAGCTTCGAGCGCAACAGGGCAAGGCGATGGACGCCTTAATCGAGCCGTTCAACGTCCAGGCTTTTGACCTCCGAGTGGCCATCCGGCTACAACTGACGAGCATGCAATTGGGCCTGGAAAGGGTTTCGAGCTAGAAAAGGGTGTAAAATCACGTTACAAGGTTTAGCTTTTTGTTAAGTTCAAGGTTTGGAAGCGCTTACGAGGGTTAAATAATTTGACGCTGAGAAAATATGCCGTACTTTTTAACCGCAGTATCCTGTCAAGACCATTTCAACTTCACCCATACCGGGAACCATACCATGATAAAGAAGAAAGTTAGTCCCCAAGGCAAGTCCGTACGCGTTACGTTTGCCCTGCCTGCCGAGACCGTCGAGAACACGGCGGCCGTCGTCGGCACGTTCAACGAATGGGACGTCGAAGAGGGCACGATGAAATTCGATGCCAAGAAAGGCATCTGGACGAAAAGCATCTCGTTCAAGCCGGGCGAGACCGTCGAGTTTCGCTACTTCGTAGACGAGGGCCAGTGGCTCAACGACGAAGAGGCCGATGAGACCGCTGCCACGCCATACTTCAGCGAGAACAGTGTCCTCGAACTCTAAGCATCACCATATGCTAGAAAAAGGGGCCTTCCATGACGGGAGGCCCCTTTTTTGTTGGCTTAGCCAAACAATAACTTGACGACGTACACGGCGATCAGCATGGCTGCGAAGTCGGCGGTGAGGCCAGCGGGAACGGCATGGCGTGTCTTCTTGACGTTGATGGCTCCGAAGTAAACCGCGATGACATAGAACGTTGTCTCCGTCGAGCCAAACATCGTGGCAGCCATCTTCACCAGCAGTGAGTCCTCGCCGAACTGGTTGATCATATCCAGTACAATCGCTGCCGAGCCAGAACCCGTGAGCGGGCGCACAATCGCCATCGGGATTACTTCGGCGGGGATGCCAATCACTGCAAGGACGGGGCGCAGGCCGTCGATGAGAAAGTCCAGGGCACCAGACGCTCGAAACATGCCAATCGCAAACAGGATGGCGACGAGGTAGGGGATAATCATCACCGCCACCGAAAAGCCTTCCTTCGCGCCTTCCACAAATTCCTCGTAGACGGGCACTTTTTTATACATCCCGTACAGCGGAAAGCCAACGATGATGAGTGGCAACACAAACGCGGAGACGTAATCGATAATCAGTCGAACGGTTTCCATAGAGCTTGGGAGTCAGAAATGAGATTAGGGAAGAGGGAAGGGCCCATGGGGAATAGGGGAAAGGAAGAAACTTGCGATCCGACGGGTCATTCTTCGGCAGCATCCTCGGCGTCGGCCAGGCGATTCGGATCCGTTTCCCGGTAGCGTTTCATCCGACCCAGCAGTTTCGTCATACCAATGGCAATGAGGAGGGAGAGGCCCGTTGTAATCAGGATCGAGAAGAAAAGCTGGTTGACTTGCAATCCCATGATGGCGACGAGCAGCACGGGCGGCACGATCTGCACACTCGCCGTATTCATCGCCAGTAGCATCACCATTGGATTCGTCGCCGTGTCATCGGTCGGGTTGAGCTTTTGTAGCTCTTGCATGGCCTTGATGCCCAGCGGTGTAGCAGCGTTGCCGAGGCCCAGCATATTGGCTGAGAGGTTCAGCACGATCATGCCGATGGCCGGGTGGTTCTTCGGGACGCTGGGAAACAAGAGCCGGATGAGCGGCTGTGTTACCTTGACGAGGCTGTAGAGCAGCCCGGACGCCTCGGCGATCTGGAGCAGGCCCATCCACAGGGCAATGCCGCCGATGAGGCCCAGTGCCAGCGTCACCGCTGTCTCGGCAAAGTCGAATGCCGCCTGGGTAATGGCGTTCAGCTTGACCCACCGCACCGGTGAGAACGTGACCGTCGTAGCAAGCAGCGAATCGCCCTGCACGTTGAACGGGCCGATGACGCCGCGCAGGTCATTGTCTCGCGAAGAGGTGACATCGCGGATGGTAGCGAGCGGCTCCGGCACCGACACGCCCTCCGCAAAACGTAGTTGCCGTCCTTCCACGTTCTGCACCAACAGCCCTTCGTAGGAGGCAGCCGGTTCGCTCTCGACACCATAAAGCGACTGAAACGTTGCCGGGTTGAGCACCACGTTCACCGGCTGGCGGCGGGCCTCGGCCTCGTAGCCTTCGGGGAACGTTACCGTGACGGGGAGCGGTGTGGCATTGCGATAGGTGTCGTTGGCGTAGTCGCTGATGTCGGAGATGAGCGCGAAGACGAGGCTGAAGACAATCAGCCCGCCCCAGATGTAGTTTAGCATATCGGCTCCAGATTGGATGGTGAGGCGTTACGGGGAGCAATCACAGCCAGCGGCTTGCGCGGGCCCGCGCTTCCTGTTATTATGCCCCGCAACGTACAGGGCACCGGGGACTAAATCCAGCACCTTTCATCCAGGGCTTTACAATGAACACACGTCTGTTACAATGGGCAGGGCTTTGGGCGATGCTGGTTTGGTTGATGGCCTGTGGCGGCGAGACCGAAACAGCCCAGCTTCAACCTATGCAATTCGCCGTCGATTCGACCCTGTTGGGAACGATGGTCGAGGATGCAGACCTTGGTTTGCAGTTTCAGCCGCCTAAGGGATGGGAGGCCCTTGCAGAGGAACAGGTCGATAGCATTCGGTTTGCTACACGGACTGAGGAAGTAGAACGGTTGCGTCCAAAGCATGTGTTTCTCCACCCCGAGCAGCGCAGTGTGCTCACCGTATCCACTCTCCTGCGCGATACCACCGTTACCTTCGCGGAACAAATGGCGTCTTACGAACAAGCGTTGGCGAGCCAGTTTCCAGAAGGTGCAGTCCGAAGAGCGCGCTTTCTGAAGGACAACATCCCGGTGACGCAGTTCTTGATCCAGACAGGAGAGGTAGTCAACTTCAAAATTATTTTATTTGAAGCTGTTAATAATCTTCCGCAACTGGATTACCTTGTGCCGCGCAACCAATACCCGCAGACGGCCCGGTCCATCGAATCATCCATCGGTTCCCTTTCGCGGTTTCCCTGAATCCAATCAAGCTACTCGGAGGCATCCATGAAGCAAAAGATATGCACGTTCCTGTTCACTGCTTTTCTACTGTGCACCATGGTGGTCTCGTCCGGCTGCCAGGCCCACCAGCATGTCATCGGCAATGGCGGCGGCGACGGCACCGAGATGGAGGCGCGCCAGTGGTGTGTGTTGTGGGGTCTGGTTCCCATCAATGATGTCGACTCAAGTGAGATGGCAGCAGGAGCCAGCGATTACACCATCGACACGGAAATCACGCCCCTCGATTTCGTCATCAACCTTTTTACTGGCATTGTGACGGTCTACTCCCGCACGGTTACGGTGACGAAGTAAGGCGTATAGCCAGCATGGCTACTCAACAGGCGAGGTACCCACGGGGTGTCTCGCCTGTTCAGGTGCGGTGGCAAGCAGGCCGTGTGCTGCAATGGCCTCGGCGAGTAGTTGTGCCACAACATCATGGCCCAGCACCGAAAGATGATCGAGGTCGAGGAAGAGCGAGTCCGGTGTGAGGTTGTT
>DATGCC010000388.1:0-5443 GCA_035312345.1 Rhodothermales bacterium | reverse complement strand
GATGTTGCAGCGTGCGTATTCAGGGTGCGGTTCCTCTCGAACCACTGTAAACCCTAGTGAGCGGTAGAGCGCGATCGCCGGAGCCAGCTTGGTGTTCGACCCTAAGCTGACGCTGGTCGCTCTTTCACCCCTTGCATGCTGCAGCGCGGCCAATGCTAGCGCGCGGCCAATGCCTTGTCCTCTGTATGCGGGTTCGACAGCCATCCGCGCAAGCTCGAATTGGTCAGGTCCGTCGCGAAACAAAGCGGCAACGCCAACGACAATGCCGTCGACGATCGCGGAAAATATATGCCCACCCTCACGAAGCACCCTGCCGGGGTCTGCGCTCAGTTGGCGGTCCGCCTCCTCTATCTGGAAGTGCTCGGTGATCCAGAGCTCGTTCAATCGGATGAAATCCGAGAAGCAGTCCGGTCTGTCTCGTTCGATGGTCATAGGTCCGGCTAACGGTAGCGATCAGCCGCCGCGGGTAGCGTGGCCTTCAGCAAAGTTACGGAGACGCTGGCGCTGAGGCAAGCAAAGCCGTCAAGACCGCGGTCGGCTGCATTTCGGGGTTATACCCTCTTGCATAAAGCAAGGCTGATTCTTTGTCCCTGCTTTAATTCCATGACCTCATCTCGAGTGCATTCTTTATTCTCTCCATTGGAAGTTCGTATCGTTTGTAAGCAACGAGTATCGGTGTACCAGGAGTTATTTTGACCAATGCCTTTCCCTCACTTGTCCATTCAAGATTACCCTGCCCGCCAAATAAATCCATAAAACCAGCCTTCGCACCAGCACTTAATTCTCTATCCCACTCAGCTGTATAGGTAGCTTGAGATACCTCAATTACTTCTGAAATAAGATACTTTTGTTGCCCTTCATGAGTATCATAGATAACTCTCAGAGTACGAAAATCATCCTCATTCTGTAGGTCCAATTCATAAAGCCAACTTATCAGCCCTGCACGTCCTTCAGCAAGATAGCTTCTTGTTGCTTTTGTGATCTCTATTCCGAAAGAGCGTACCCTATTTAGTTCATTCTCTGTTGATGCGGAAATGTCATCGCGATTCAAAGCAGCCTGCAAATCGGCCCTGAACAGGTTGCTCTGTTCGAAGTATCGTGCTGGTAAACTATCAGGATCACTTAGTGGCTTATATTTCCCATGCCGCTCAAGCCATTCAACACCGGTACTTAACTCGGGTAAGCCATTTTTGAGAACTATGATAGAACCGAGTTTGTAACCCCCACTTGGGGCAAAGGGAGGCATTCCATAGATTCTTGCCGTTTCAGTATCGACTTCTGTTCCAGCCCCCGAACCAGAACAGCCTATTGCGAACGCAGAAAGCAGAATACATGCTGTGATGATGGCTTTCATGGCTTTCGTTATTGTTGTGTGATGAATGCAATATGGGTATAACGATCAGCCGCCACAAGCGGCAGTAATTTCTACAAGATGCACCAGAAACAATGAGCTTTGCAAACAGCAAGACCGTCTGGCTTGTGGTCGGCTGCACCGTACTATTAGGCCAAGTGTGAGCAAAGAAAACGGGGCCTCCCTACACTGATCAGGGTCATCGGTCCTCTTTCCTAATCAGCCAGCTTGGCCCCTACCATGAAGATCACTACCCACACCCGCCGTGTCAACCCCCAACACGAACTCCTCGCCTCCTTCGATGTCTCGAAGCGCTCGCTCAACCTCTTCTGCCACTTTCCCCAGGGCGATACAAGCGTCCGCCTCGAAGATGCCATGCCCAACGCCACGGCTGCCATCGAAGAGACGCTCCGTCGTCTCCAGGCTCTAGCCCAACGCGAGGGCTTCCAGGCCGTGCGCGTACTCTGCGAGAGTACCGGCGGCTACGAACGAGCTCTTCTGCAGAGTGCCCACCGGCTCGGCTGCCGTACGGCGTTAGTCAACCCCGAGCACGTTTGCCGCCTCAAAAAGGTCGAGTCCAACGACACGGGCAAGACTGATCACAAAGACCCCCGCGTGATCGACCTCGTGGCCCGACTCGGCAAGACGCAGCGCCATCGTCAGTTGCCGGAGACCTACCAAGTGCTGCGCCGCCTGACGAGCTTCTACGACCAAGAAGAGAAGACGCTCGCCGCCATCCGAACCCGGATTGAAGGACTCCTCGTGGAGGTCTTCCCCGACTACGACAAGTCGGCCACATTCACCTTCGACACGACCGGGCGGGCGCTCTTCGAGGCCTACGGCTTCAACCCGTATCGCATTCACCGAGCAGGCTACCGTCGCTTCCAGACCACGATCAAGCGCCGCGTGCGATTTGTGCGTTTTGCTACGCTAGAGCATCTCTTTGCCTGTGCCACAGAGTCGGTACGCCACGGCTTGCCAGAACCTCTCGTAGCCGTCATTGAGGCCCGATTGCGCGCCCTCTTCACCGATCTGTTGCGCCACGAGGCTCGCCGCGCTGCCTACAAGCAAGAGATAGAGACCCTCGGCGAGCACCTCAAAGAACAAGGCGCTTTGCCGAAGCTCGACGAGGTGATCAGCGGGATCACACTCTTCAACCTAGCACGGCTCCTCGGGCAGACTGGTCCGCTGGAAGACTTTCCCTCGAAGCGCGCCCTACTCCGGTACGCAGGTTTGAACCTGCGCGAGCGCACCAGTGGGCAGTACCGGGGTCAGACCAGGCTCTCGAAGAAGGGCCGACCCCTGCTACGGAAGGTGCTAGGGCAGACCGTTTTTCCTGTACTGCGACGGGATCGTCTCTACGGCGCGTACTATCACGAGAAACGCCAGCACGGCATGAAAGCGCACAAGGCACAGGTAGCTGTGATGCGGAAGTTCTTGGGCGTCCTCTGGGCGATGGCACGCAGGGAGGCGGCTTTCGATCTGGAGCGATTCCACCGCAGTGAGAGCCAGTACCTACGCTACCTGCAGGCCGCCTGAACGAGATAGCCGCCTAGCAGGCGCAGACTTCTGGTCTGGCCTGTGCCGGAGAGGGCCGACACGCTGCGCTGGTGCCTGTGCGGTATCGTCACAGAGCATCGCTTTGCATCCTCAGCGGAGCCCAAGAACGTAAGGACTCACGCGGTGTCCCTCCGGTGTGGGTCAGGTCCAGACAGGGCCGATAGCGTACGAGCACACGCCGCCCAGACGGCCGATACGCGAGAGACTATGCCCGTCAGGATCTGCCAGTCAGCAGCCTGTCGCCAACGACTAGACCGATGCCAGAGGCATGGGGTGGGCAAGCTATGCCGCTTTAACGCAGCCGAATAAAATTACACCGACCCATCAGAAAAATGGCTCCCAACGCTTGACTTTAGCCTAATAAGAGCCGGGGTTAGGCGCACTGCCCGATTAACGACGCCTCTCGAAAATACCCTCCCAGCCATCTCTCGATTCGAGGCGGTAGCGATTGATCGTACCGTCTTCGTCTGTAAGGAAAGTGATCATGAATACCAGACCCGAGCACATGTGCCCGGCAATAAATGAAGTTTCCGAGAGAGGGTGAAGCGGCACCGTCGCCGATTCGTCAGGAATGACGTAGAATAAGGTGTCACCCTTGATGAACACCTCGTCTTCGTAGTCCTCATGTACATACGAGCCCGCGTAACGCTCCAGTTGTTCAAGAGGGATCTCGACAAGACCTAACCTGGAATGCTGTGCCTGTAGGCGACTCCACTCAGCGTCGATCTCCGCCTTCCAGGGCTCGACAACATACTCAGCGAATGATTGGATTTGTCCGAGATGGAATCGGAACCGGTCCCGTGAAGAGCGATACCGCGACTGGGTAAAATAACTTGTGGCAAATATGTTTAGCCCTACTGAGATTCCACCGCATTCCCTACGTCATTACCACGGTTTTCTGCCGTAACTATGGTTTGGGTGGTCGTACCGAAGGGCGTTTCGAGGGTCATTTCTTGTTTCTGCCGCAACACTTCGAACGACCCATGCGGTAGAACCAGCGTACCGTATCCGTCCATTTCATTGTCGAGGGTTTCTTCTATGTCATAGGTGGTGCCATCTCCTGTGATGGTGTACGTCCCGTTGCTCGTCCACGTATCGCCGTAGGTGGCAGGCAAGGGGAGGATGAGAATGGGCGAGTGGTATGCCGAACGTACTTCGGAATTAGTTCCATACGCGCCGGTGGTGCCCATAAAGTACACCCCATCGGTACCGGATTGTAGAAAATCATAGTTGACGGAATCTGTCCCGATCTCGTCGATAAGCACATAATCGGCTTGATTGAAGGGTGCCTCAACGTGCCCCGGCGCGTCGAGGGGGGCTTCTGTGGCGAGCGTTTTTGTAGTCCTCACGCTTTCGTCTTCATCGAACGGCAGCACTGTAAAGTCCCAGGTCTGGTTGGCTCCATCCATGTCGATGAGGGCCTCGATGGCATCGGCCGGTTCATCGCGAGAGTAGGTAATATACTCTTGCGTCGTACCGATGAGCACCTGGATGTCGTTTTCGGTGAGGGTGATCTGGCTGAACGCCGGAAGCACACAGCACATCATCAAGCAAAGTGTGGCAAGACCTTTCATTGTGATTTCGGATGAGGAAAAGGCAAAAATGGTCATCTCAAACTAACCATTCCGTTCCTGTATTTCCAATCACGCCTTCATGGTAATGATGATGGAAATGTAGGGGAGGGAGGACTCTTTTTGACTATGAGGATATTCGTGGATACGCTCACGAACAAACCGTTTCAAACATCAATCCCTACTTTCCCAATGAACCTGATGGGGTAGGATCAAGCCGCACAAATTCCTTTTGCAATGTACTGCGCATGATGCGGGGCCGTAAACCAACCGATGGAGGAGACGTAATAAGTGCGGATGAAATTAATTTCATAAACAGACAGCCCATGAACGTCCTATTTATCGGAGGCACCGGCGTTATTAGTTCGGCCTGCTCTCCCCTAGCCATTGAGCGAGGATTTGATCTGTACCTGTTGACGCGGGGACAATCGGAGCGGAACGTGCCAGAAGGAGCCCATGTAATCCACGGTGACATTCGAGAGCCGGAGCGCGTGAAGGCGGCGCTGGGAGATCGGTACTTTGATGTAGTAGTCGACTGGGTGGCGTTCACGCCGGAGCACATTGAGACGGATCTTACGCTGTTCAGAGGCCGGGTGGGGCAGTACATTTTCATCAGCTCAGCGTCGGCCTATCAGACGCCACCCTTGAACCTGCCCATCACCGAATCGACGCCGCTGCACAATCCGTTCTGGGATTATTCGCGGGCCAAGATCGCTTGCGAAGAACGGCTGATGCGGGCCTATCGAGAGGAACGGTTTCCGGTGACCATCGTGCGTCCCTCACACACGTACGATCAGCAAAAGCTACCACTGCATGGCCGGTGGACGCTCATCGACCGTATGCGAAAAGACCAAAAAATTATTGTCCACGGCGACGGCACCTCCCTCTGGGTGCTGACCCACCACCGGGATTTTGCGAAGGGCTTTGTCGGCCTGCTGGGCAACGACCGGGCTATCGGCGA
>DATGCC010000387.1:0-4519 GCA_035312345.1 Rhodothermales bacterium | reverse complement strand
AACACATTGCGATCACTACCTCTTTGCCTTCTCGACCTCGGTGATGCCGGCCCTCGCCCGGCGGCCCCCGGCCGAGGGTATGGTGACCATGCAAGTCATCAACCGCACGATTCTCAATCCGGTGTTTCTCTCGGCGTTTTTTGGAACGGCAGGGGGCTGCCTCCTCGTGCTGGTCGTGGCGGTGCTGCGCTGGTCTGAGTCCGGGTCGATCTTCTTACTCGCTGGCAGCCTGCTCTATCTGGTGGGCAGTTCTGGGGTGACAATGGCTTGCAACGTGCCCCGAAACAACGCGCTGGAGCGGGCCGATCCGAAGAGCCAGGAGGCCGCTCGTCTGTGGGCAGATTACCTTCGGGAATGGATGGCCTGGAACCACGTTCGGACTGTGGCAGCGCTTGCGGCAGCAGCCTCGCTCACTCTGGGTCTCTGTGCTTGATGCTGTTCTATCTACACTTTCTCTCTTGCCTGTGTGACACAATGACGTCACTCTCCATGTTTTTATTGCAACACATTGGTACTCGCACGAGAAAAATCACCGCAGAACAAGCCGCAACAGGCATGAACATGACAACCGCTGCTCCGAAGACTGGTTATGCGCCGGTGAACGGGCTTGAAATTTACTACGAAATCCACGGTACCGGCCAGCCACTGGTATTGCTGCACGGTGCATTCTCGGCCATTGGTACCTCATTTGGCACCGTATTGCCAGCGCTGGCCGAGAGCCGGCAGGTCGTCGCCTTCGAGATGCAAGCCCACGGGCGCACGGCCGACATCGACCGGCCCCTATCTTACGAAGATATGGCGGACGACGTCGTGGCTGCACTCCGGCACCTCGGGATCGAACAGGCCGACGTCTTCGGCTATAGCATGGGTGCCGGCATCACTTTGCAGGTTGCTATTCGTCACCCAGAGATGGTCCGCAAGCTTGTGCTGGCATCGGTCACTTACCGGCTTGACGGCCTTCACCCCGGACTGATGGACGGGTTAGGGGAAATGACCTCCGACATCATGGTAGGCTCACCCTGGCATGAGGAATACATGCGCATAGCGCCCCGTCCGGAGGATTTCGACACCCTGTTTGCCAAAAAGACGGAGATGGACCGGGGCATCAAGGACATGGCTGCCGAAACCATTCAGATGATCAAGGCCCCCACGCTGCTCATCATCGGGGATTCCGATATCATCCGGCTCGAGCACGCGGTCGAGATGTTTCGCCTGTTAGGTGGTGGCATCATGGGAGATACCCCCGCCGGCCTTCCTAATTCACAACTGGCCATCCTGCCCGGCACCTCGCATGTGACGCTTGTGCAGCGCGCCGAGTTGCTGCTGGCGATCCTCCCACCGTTTCTCGACGCGCCCATGCCGGAGACACAATGATTCACATACCGCAATCGGACAGCACAACACACGAAAAGAACATGGGAAAACTCACTTTTAACATGAGCATGTCCCTGGACGGCTTCGTCGCCGGTCCCAACGATGAGGTCGATTGGCTCTTCAGGTGGTACCAGAGCGGTGACACCGAGGTACCGTTTTCGGTCGCAGGTCCCTCACCGAAGGTGTTTAAGGTCTCGCAGGCCAGCGCCGAGCTGTTTCAGGATAGCTGGCCCCGCATCGAGGCGATCGTGACGGGGCGGAGAAACTTCGACCTGGCCCGTGCCTGGGGCGGCCATCCTCCGCTAGGTGTACCGCATTTCGTTGTGACTCATCATCCTCCGCAAGAATGGACGAAAGAAGGATCGCCCTTCACCTTTGTCACCGACGGGGTTGAAAGCGCCGTTGAGCAGGCAAAGCAAGCCGCCGGGGAGCAGAACGTCGCCGTTAGCAGCGCGAACGTCATGCAGCAGTGCCTCAAGGCCGGGCTGTTGGACGAGATAACGATCGATCTGGTGCCTGTCCTACTCGGCAGAGGTATCCGTTTGTTCGAGTAGGTGGGTGTTGAGCCCACGGCGTTGCAGGTCACGCGGGTCGTCGAAGGCGTCGGGGTTACCCATCTGAGGTACGACGTCATCAAGTAAAGAATCGGTGGGGCGTCACCCATCTGTCTATTCCTCAAACCAATCCCCCAGAGAAAGCCAACACCATGAGAGACCTTATCGTTGCTGAATTCATCACGATGGACGGTGTAATCCAGGCACCAGGCGGTGCGAAAGAAGATACCGAAGGCGGCTTTACGCACGGTGGCTGGACGCAGCCCTACTGGCACGATGACATTGGTAAACACTTCTTCGAGGCCTTCTCTGAGGCCGATGCGCTCTTGCTGGGCCGGAAGACCTGGCAAATCCACGGTGGAGCCTTTGAAACGATGGAAGGAGAGCCCTTCGCCGATACGATGAACGAGATACAAAAGTATGTGGTGTCTACCACGTTGGCCTCGGCCTCGGCCTGGAGGAACTCGACCCTCATTAGCGACAACGTAATCGAAACCATCCGGGAGCTAAAGCAGCAGCCCGGTAAGAACATCCTATCTGACGGAAGCAGTGTGCTGGTTCAGGAGCTGGCCAAGCATGACCTGATCGATGAGTACCTGCTTCACGTGTATCCCATCGTTCTGGGGGAGGGCAAGCGGTTGTATCCGAAAGGCAAGCGGTTCGACATGACCCTGGTGGAGGCGACGCCTCTTCCGACAGGCGTCGTGTTCATGCGCTATCGACGGAACGCTGAATGAGTATGCCTGGCAGTCGACCACAAGAGTTGTTTATTGCACAGCGTTGCGGTGGGTATCCATTGTGTCGATCACCGCTGAGTCAGCATATTATGAAGCCCAAATCCGGTTCTTTGATGATGTCTGAAAGCATTCTCTGGCAACGCCTCGATCTGCCCGGTCATGAGGCCTGTACGGTTAGTGCCCACAAGAAGGGGTGGCAGCTGGCGGGAACGGCGGTGTTTGCCTATGACGGTATGCCCTGTGAACTGTCCTATCACATCCTTTGCGACGCAGGCTGGCGGACGGCTTCCGCTCGTGTAGCCGGTCGCGTCGGTAGCGATGAGGTCCGTCTCGACATCTCGACGGATGGAGCGGAGCGGTGGCACTTGAATGGGGCAGTCTGCCCGGCGGTAGACGGTTGTATCGACCTCGATCTTGGATTCAGTCCGTCGACGAACCTCCTGCCGATCCGTCGGCATGCACTGGAGGTGGGTACGTCGGCTGAGGTTGTGGCGGCGTGGCTGCCGTTTCCGTCACTCACGTTTGAGCCGCTGGCACAGGTGTACCGACGCGAGGACGGGCAGACGTACCGCTACGAATCATGGGGCGGCGCGTTCGTGCGGGTCTTGGAGGTCAACGCAGGTGGCTTGGTGACCCATTATCCCGGCCTCTGGAAGGCTGAAGCTGCTACGGGTGCCGATTGATCAGAGGTCGGTAGGGTCACCATCACTCACTAGGCATCCTGCCCGGTAGGATGCGTTAACGCAACATAGAACAGAACGATAGACACATCATGAGCACAGTCTTTTTTGACACCGGCATTTCACTGGACGGCTTCATGGCCGGGACGAACAGCAGTCCCGATAATCCGATGGGCGACAAAGGGCCAACGATCCACCAGTGGATGTACCAGCAGAAGGCGTTCTGGGATTTTCAGGGGCAGGAGGGAGGCAACGAGGACGGAGCAGATAATGCCCTCCTCGAGCAGACCTTCCGTAGAGCGGGGGCCTACATCATGGGCAAGCGCATGTTCGAGGAAGGCGAGGTGCACTGGCCAGAAGATCTCTACAAGGCCCCCGTGTATGTGTTGACACACGAGGAGCGCGAGCCCTGGATCCAAGAGGGTTCAACCGTCTTCTACTTCGTTAATGACGGCATCGAGAGCACATTGGAGCAGGCACGGGCAGCCGCAAACGGGAAAGACATTCGCATCCAAGGCGGTGCCAGTGTGCTTCGGCAGTACCTGAATGCCGGGCTGGTGGATGAGTTTACGGTGCACATCGCCCCCGTCATCCTCGGCGACGGCATCCGCTTGTTCGACAACCTGGATCACAGCCGGTTCTCCGTCGAGATCGTGGATGTGGTTAACTCGAAAGCGGTGACGCACATGCACTACAGCGTGACCAACAAGCCGGCAAAGCAAGAAGCTGCGGCGTGACTATCACAAACACCTGAACGATCAGGACGATGACCACACTGCTGAAATCTATGACATCAAGAGGAGAGTCGATGCTTCGTATCACTCTAATTGCTTAGGTACTGCTTATGCCCAGCCTCGTACTTGCTCAATCTGAACCTGCAGGCAACCGGGTCGATGTAAACGGCATGGCGATGTACTATGAGGTCTCGGGTCAGGACGATCCGCTGATCGTGCTGCACGGCGCCTACATGAACATCCCAATGATGGGTGCAATTATCCCGAAGCTCGCCGAGACCCACAAGGTCTACGCACTCGAGCTGCAAGGCCACGGTCGCACCACGGATATCGACCGGCCGATCACCTATCCCAACCTGGCAGACGACGTTGCCGCCTTCATGGAGGCCGTAGGCCTCGAGAAGGCCGATGTATTCGGGTACTCGATGGGGGCCGCTGCC
>DATGCC010000386.1:0-7742 GCA_035312345.1 Rhodothermales bacterium | reverse complement strand
GTTCGAAGATGCGGCTGTGTTGGCCCGGTGTCTGCAAAAAGCGGCCATCGTGCAGGCATTGCAGGTCTACGAGGTCCAGAGAATACGGCGGGCCAGCGCCATCACCCTCGAATCGCGCAGAATAGGGCAGGTGGGCCAGTGGGAGCATCCCGTAAGCTGCTGGTTGCGCAACCGTCTCATTCAAAGCATCCCGCAACCAGTACACCTTAAGCAATTGCGTGCTACGTTTCAGTTCGAGCCCGGGCGCTAATTCGGGAGCACGAGACGGGTAGAAAATATGGATGTGATGCAAACGCCTGTGAGCACGTTGCCCGGTCCGCGACCCGCGCCTGTGCTGGGCGTCTATGGCAACTTTATTGCCTTTCTTCGCAAGCCCCTCGCCTACATGCATCACCTGCACCAGACCTACGGCGATATGGTGACGCTGGCTGAAGGTACAACCGACTACATCTTCGCCTTTTCGCCAGCCTACAACGAATTGCTGCTGAATGATACGACGCATTTCTACAACCTTGATGCTTCGTCTATGCCCATACAGGTACCCGAGGAGAGTGCCCTGGCAAGACTCTTCACGGGGCTTATCCAGATGAACGGGGAGCGGCACAAACAGCAGCGACGCTTGATGCTTCCGGCGTTCCATCGGCAACGTGTTGCCTCCTACCGTGACGACATTGTGCGCCTGACCGAGCAGATGCTCACGACCTGGGAGGTAGGCCAGCCGCGCGATCTGTACCAGGACATGCGCAAGCTCACGCTGGCTGTTGCCGTCAAAACGTTGCTGGGCCTGGATCCCGCACGCGAGGGGGAGGGGGTGCAGCGGTTGTTAGAACAATGGATCAACCGTGTGTTTTCTATTCCAGCCCTGTTATTTCCCATACCGATGCCGGGCCTGCCCTATTATCGCCTCCTCCGTCTCTCCGAGCAATTGGTTGCTGAAATTCGCAGCCTCATTCGGCGTAAACGCGCTGGCAGCGACGATCAAGGAGATGTGCTGACTATGCTGATGCAGGCCCACGACGAGGATGGCACTCGCCTGACAGAAAACGAACTGCTCGGCCAGACCAATTTCCTGTTCATGGCAGGGCACGCCACGACGACCAGTGCTTTGAGTTGGACGCTGTTTCTTCTGGCGCAACATCCTGCCATCATGGCTGATTTGCTAGATGAGCTAGAGGAGGTCTTGCACGGTAGCGCACCCAGCGTAGCCCAACTGGCCGCGTTGCCGCTCCTGGAGGGCGTCATTCAGGAGAGTTTGCGGCTGTTTCCGCCGGTGCTCTGGTGGAGCCGGATCTGTGTGGATTCCTGCTTGTTTGGCCCTTACGAGATACCTGCTGGAGCGCGGGTAGTATACAGTGCCTACATTACACATCGCCTTCCTGACCTCTACCCACGCCCCAATGCCTTTCTGCCCAAACGCTGGCTGACGATGAATCCTGCGCCGTATGCGTATGTGCCGTTTTCTTCGGGTCCCCGGATGTGCCTCGGGGGCACCTTCGCCATGATGGAAATGAAGGTGGTGCTGGCGATGCTTTTGCAGCGCTATCGGCTGTCGCTTCAGCCTGGTGCCCGGGTCGATCATGGTGGCTTGATGCTTTCGATACCCAGGCCTGGCTTGCCGATGGTTGTGCACGCGCAGGATCGTCAGTTTACCCATAGCCCCGTGCAAGGTATCATCGGTGCACTGGGAGATCTTACGTAGCCATCCGCGCTGTCCCATTTGATCGACGCCTTTTTGCCATGACCGATGAGGGAATATGGAGGTTGCCCCCGAACCCCGTTCACATCTCTCCAGACGAGGTGCACATTTGGCGCGCCTCCCTCACGCTGAGTCCATGGCTGCTCACGCAGTTTGCCAGGACGCTGAGTCGAGAGGAATGTTTGAGAGCCAGCCGCTTTCACTTTTCCATGCATCGAGATCGCTTTGTCGCCGGACGTGGGCTGCAGCGATCCATCCTTTCCAGGTACATCGGCGTGGCTCCTGCAGCCTTGGAATTTTGCACAACGGATTACGGCAAACCAGCGCTTGCCGGTGAGCACGCCGCATGGGGGATCCGGTTCAGTGTGTCCCATGCAGGAACGATGGCCCTCTACGCGATTGCGATGCGGCGCGAAGTTGGTGTTGATCTTGAGGTAGTTAAACCGCTTCCTGATGTCTTCGCGCTTGCCCGTTTGGTATGCTCGCCCCACGAGATCGCCATGCTCGCCGACACTCCGCCTGCTGAACGAGATCTCGCATTCCTGCATTGTTGGACGCGGAAGGAAGCGTATGGGAAAGCGACGGGCAGAGGGCTGATGGCCTCACTCGACAGGTTCAATGTTACGGTCGGTCACGATGCAGGAAGGTGGGGTCGCTGGCTGGTGAAGCCGTTAAACATCAGCAACGAATTTGTTGGTGTGCTGGTCGCTGAAGGTGCAGATTGGCGGCTTCGTCTGTTTCAACCTGTTTCTTTCACGCCATGCCTTGCCAGATAACGCATTGGTGAAAGCCTTGCAAAACCTGGGTAGGATGCCAGAAAGTGTTTTGCAAAATAGGGAGCTTGGGCAGTCGATACGCTCGTGGGGCAGACTGGTTTGAAACGGTTGCCCCTAAATCCGCTTCAGCAAGCGATCTGTGAGGAACAGGCATCCTGCCCATTCTGGTTTCATGGCACGCTTTTATTGTATTCTAAAACAGGAAAATTATGGAAAAGGAGATGCAGGAACTCCTCGACAAGAGCAATCCCTCCGTTCGTAAACTGGCTTTGGCGGCACGAGACATGGTTCGACAGGTTGTGCCTGAGGGAGAGGAGCGAATTTACCCCCGCCCCCGCATGTTGTCGTACGGATTCAGCGCCAAAATGAAAGCACAATTCTGCGCCATCATCACGCACAAAGAACATGTCAATGTGCAATTTGCCCGAGGCGTCGATCTGCCTGACCCCGAGCACCTGCTGGAAGGTACGGGCAAAAAGGTGCGGCATGTGAAGATCAGGACGGTGGAAGATGTCCAGCAGGAAGCGTTGAAGACGCTGGTTCAGGAAGCGGCTGTTTTGACGCAGGCTTCCCTCTAGCAGACACATCCTTCGGACCTGCTTGATGAAAGCATAAGAGACGGTTTGGTAAGGTGATCTGGAGCTCCGCACGGCTCTTTTGTGCCCATCGTCATCCGCTTTATCGGCCCGTAGCTAGGCTACGCCCCTCAAAAGTCGTCTGCCCCTGGACGCAAAAGCCCTCGTGCTCGCCAGCCAACTGACTTACCAAACCGTCTCTAAACAGGGCACAACTGAGCAAGCTGGAAGAAAAATAGATAGCTGGCGTCGTGTACTCTTCCTTGAGCAGAGGGGGCCATCCCTGACAGGGTACGGGAGGGTTCGCTTCCGTTTTGCCTGCACGCGTCTGATGGGCGAAGAGGCAAGGAACCGAGTGGGACTTTCGAGCAGAAACAGCGCCATGCAAGACTCTGTAGCTCCTTCCGCAAGCTCGCCGACGTATCCTGCCAAAGACGCTGGCACGGTCATCGTCACGCGGCATATGGAGGTGCCTCCAGAAGTGGTCTGGGAAGCGCTGACCGATCCGGCCCTGGTATGCCGATGGTTCGGGTTTTTATGGCCGGGGCTGGAGCCAGGCGCAACCGCCCGCTTCGAGTTCGGCGATGGCGATTTTTTCGAGGTCGAAAACGTCCAGCTCACCGCTCCGCATCGGCTACACTACGACTGGCGTTTTCTGGGTATTGGGCCGCTCGATAGCATCGACTGGCACCTCACCGCGCAAGGCACCGGCTGCAAAGTCACGGTAACGGACAGCGAGCCGGGGCGTTCGCCCGAGGCGGTTCAGGAAATGCGCCAAGGCTGGCGCGACTTCACGTGGCGGCTGCAACAATACGTGCATACCCGTGCTCCCATCCGATACGACTGGCGGCGCGAGTTCGACGGGAGCATTGAGCTAGCCGCCGAACTCGACAAGGTCCGCGAGGTGCTTTTTGCGCCCGGACGCTATGCCCGCTGGCTCCCTCTCGATGGCTTCGATCTGGATACGCAGACAAGCTTCTACGTCGAAGACGATAAGGAACCCGTCGCTTTTCCCCTTGCCGCCGTGACGTGGCTGGCACCCATCCGCGTACGCTTTCAACTGAGCCATCCTGATTGGCTGCACCTCACGACATGTACGCTGGAGGTGGAAGCATACCGGCAAGGGGCACTGCTCAGCATCCATCATGTAGGCTGGGAGCATATCCATGCTGCTCCCGAAGCGCAACGGCAACAGCGCAAACGCTTCAGTGCGTGTTGGATCGGTTGCTTGCAACGGGCTCGCGATCTGCTGGCGCTTGAAGCGGTCGGGCCTTAGATGCAGAAGCAAGCCCTGTACCTGGAAGCAGGCGCGAAGTGAGCAATCTAAGAGAAGATGGGCGCATCGCTATAAAATATCCTGTCTTTGGATCCGAGGGAAAGCAAGCATCGCTCAGCATGGGTGTCTGGAAGAAGCGCCGGGGAGCAGCATGGGGGTGCTGTTCCGGTAAAACGACCCGTTGCCCCACATCGCCCTTCCACCGCCATGGCGCGTCATCAAAAAGCACGACCTCGCGACGGGAGGTTCCTTAGCAAGCTAAATCTCAAGGAGGCAAATTATGGCCATTGATCTGTGCAACAAACTGGAGTCCGTCTCCGTGCCGCTCGACCTGCTGTCTTCCGATCAGCGCGCCGACCTCGGCCTCGGCTACGACCTCGACAGCCCGCGCCGCCACGTCGTGGGCGATCCTGCTGCATGGGCTAGCGACTTCGCCCATGCGCTCGACCGCGTTGCCATCCGGCTCGATACCCGTTCCAGCGAGGAGCTATGGAAAGCCGCACGCACACACGCGGACCCCGTCATGCGCGAGCAGGCGCTCTACGAATATGCTGACCGCAATGAGGCTAACGCCATCGACCTGTTGAGCGAAGCAGTGGCCTACGACAAGGACCGGCAGGTACGGTGGGCTGCGCTCTGGGCCATCGAAAAACTCGGCGGCCTGCCTGCTATTGCCGCGCTCGAAGCGTTCCTCGAAGATCGTGATCTCGAAGTCGCCGAGTGGGCACGCCTGTTCATCAGCGAGCTGCAAACGGGCGATCCGGCATTCGACCAGCGTACCGCCAAGTACACGGAAGGCCGTACCTTCGACGAGACTATCTTCCTGCTCATCCACTGCGATCTCTACATCCGGTTGGAAGGCTCGAACCAGCACTGGGGCAAGCTCTCGCTGGCCCCGCAGGGCCTGGCGCGGGTCTATGGTCAGGCACACGCCTGCCCCAATGTCGATACGCGGGAGCACACGCTGATCATCGCCAAGACCATCGAGGATCTGCATGCCGATGGGACACCCCACGTAGACAACTACCTCTTCCGTGGTTTTACCGAGCGGACCCAGGCCGATCGCGGCAACTTCTTCTTCGAGTCACAGGTGGACCGTCCGTTCTTCCACAGCGGACGCGCCGACGATCCCTCAGAAGGTGTACATACTGGCCAGATCGGCTTCATGCGTCAGGGTTGCTGGTATCTCGACAAGCGTTTCAAGATTCGCGGCCACGATGCCATCCGCTACGTGCGCGGCAGCTTCCAGGGATGGGGCTACGTGAACCTTGACCGGGTGTTGGGCCTGCCACTCGAAGAGGTGCTCGTGCCGGGCAACGGCGTCCTCTCAACCCTCCACGACGACCGCTCGCGTCCGTTGACGAATGCGTTCATCGCCGGGACATTCAAGGGCAAGCTCAATGACTGGGACAACGACGGTGTAATCGACCTGAACTCGCGCGATGTCTATGCCACCGTCAAAGGCGAGATCGACACCAACATGGACGGTACCCCCGACGAACCGGGCCGCACCTGCTGCGACTATCGCCAGCACACGCCGCTGCCCTGAGCGTGCGGTGAAACAGCCCAGCCCATTCACTTTCTGTATACTCTAAAAATCAGGAGCGCAATCATGGAAGCTAAAGCAGACACGGGTGTCCAGCTTGCCTGGGGACCGAAAATCGACCTGAGCAACGTGCCGGACGTCTTCGCCCCGCAGCAGGTGGCTCCCTTCACGCCGCCCGAAACCGGCATCGACAACCTTGGCATCACCTCGACAGACACGTTTATGGTGCCGGGCTACGGGGAATTCACGGTGGACTTTGAAGGCTACGTGCGCGTGGTGCGCTCGGAGCCGACCGCCGACAACTGGCCCGAAGCCGAAGTCTATACCAACCTGATCGAAATGTGTATGCGCGGCGAATCCGCCGAAGTGGGGCCGATCATCGTGACACTCAACCCAGAGTGTCTCTCCACCGGTCAGATTCGCAACCTCATTAAGGCCGAGGGCAGCCCCGCCGGGCCCGAGGAGGCCAAAGCCTGTCGCATGGCCGTGGGCGCGCAGTTTCACATGCCGGAGTTGGGCAAGAAGCTCTTCAACAAAGAGCCCATCGAACTGACCATTGACGATGTGAAGTCGATTCCGCCAGCGGGCAATCCCGGCGAAGGACGCATCTATCAGGTGCTGCCGCTCTTCGATGTCGAAGATCCAGAAGGGCGTCCGGCGGCCTACCTCACCGGGTTGAAGTTCGCGATGGGAAGCTATAAAACCGCCGCCCAGATCCAGGAAATAGCGGTTGCCTGATCCATTCAATCAGGATGGATGTGATGGGTTCTCAGCGGGGCTCCGTCGCTTCGCCAGCCCGCCAAGAGGCGGCCTTGCGCCCGCAGTCCACCACCGATCCCGGACGGTATGCCTGGGATCGGTGGTGCGTCTATCCACCAGAGCGTCTACAAACCAGCATCCAAGGAGGTGCCTGACATGGCTACGCGCACGCTTGATGGCAACAATGGGGCTCCGGCTCCTGCTTTCGATGAAGCTACCTGGCCGGACTTTCCCGCCCTGGCTGATGCAAACCGGACCTGGCCGCGCCTCCACATTCCGGGCGCGCAGACGATGGTGCGAGATCGGTGGGAGCGGCTAGTGACGGGCATCGTGCTTCCGCAGCCACCCGAAGCCGTCTGGCAGGCACTGACCGATCCGGCAGCCCTCAAGCTGTGGCTGGCTACCTGCCACGGGCACCTCGATGAGGTGGATGGCGAATGTATGCTGGATTTTGACGATGGCGAGTTTTTCTATTGTCGCCCGGTGGCGGTGGAGCCGCCGGGCCGCCTGCACTACCTGTGGCGCTGGCTCGGGATCGGGCAGGCCACCTCGGTAACCTGGAGCCTGGAGCCTACCGACGAGGGCACGCAGGTGACCGTCACCGAAGAAGCCCTGAACCCGCCCTGGGACTGGCAGACGTGGAATGGCGGTGGCTGGCCGGGCATTCTGGATCAACTGGCTGCGTATCTGCGCACTGGTACCGAATGGCGCTGGCCCTGGCGGCGCATGGGACCCTATGCCCAGATTGAAGTGCCTATGCCCCTCTTCACTGCGTGGGACCAACTCTTCAGCCCGTCAGGCGCTCGCTACTGGCTTCAGGTACGAACTGGCACCCCGGTGCCGGACGAACCCATGCAGGTGCTCATGGGAGATGCCAGCGGTAGCGTCGAGATGACCTTCCGCAAAGTCGTGCAGCCCGGCGAGTCGGCGCCCTCCTTTTTGCCGTATGTCGATTTTGAATTGCACCGGCCTGTGTGGAATACCCGCATTGGTGGACGGCTGTGGATGGAACCGGCCGGGTGGGGCCGCAGCATCTTCCAGGTGGTGCACTACAACTGGGAAAACCTGCCGCCCGGCTTGCAACTCTCAGAACGCAAGATCCTAACGAGCTTTT
>DATGCC010000385.1:0-7173 GCA_035312345.1 Rhodothermales bacterium | reverse complement strand
TCTTCTGCAAAGCGACTCTCTGATTCTCCGTGTCTTGCTCGTCGGTAGAGGCGCGCAGATATACAACGTCTACAAGATCGGGCATGTGATCATGAGGCTTTCTTTAGATCAGGATCGATCGCTACAGGTTGCAGTTTGAGTGGCTTATTAACCCCATGTGTTGATGGTTCATCGTCAGAGGGTGCGATCAATGGCTGATTGGGAGGTTGTTTCCGGAGCCGAGGGAACGCGGTTGCAAGCAAGCTCTCGTCGTCGCGTAACGTGTAGTCCATCAGTACGAACGTCAAGAAGCCCAATAGGCCAGAGACGCCTATGGAAGTAGTTGACGACGTGGAAGCATTACCGCAGTACTTGGCGACGCTGATGCCTACTCCTACCCCTGTAAGAACAGGGACCCAACGAGGAGCAGCCGCTCCCACGGCCATACTTCCTGATGCCACGAGAGCCGGGTTCTCCTTTGCAAAGGTATTCAACATCTCCAGGCCCCTATCTACAGGGTGCGACGGTTTCGCTATGGTCTTGGCTTTGTTGAGCCGAAGCGCTGTTTGTATGTTGGCTCCGGGGATTCCATAGAGGCCACGGGCGAGCCGCTCGATTTTACCGTCGTTAGCCATCTGAGAAAGGTGCCACCGTACCGTGGCGTACTTCTTTTTCAAGAGCTTTGCTATTTCATTTGCACGAGATGGGCCGTTTTGTTCGAGCATTTTGATGATTTCATCCTGCTCTGGGCTATGTTCGCTTTGGTTTCTCATGTCTTTCTGAGGTTTTGAACTTCGAGGCGTCGGGTGAAAAGGTGCTAATAAATGGCTGAATGGAGCACCAACAAACCTTTCTTTGCTTGTTGGTCTGCCGCCAGGCTGTTGACAGTTGCATGGTGGATGTGCTGAACGCAACGAGTTTTACAGCCCCCCTCCTCCTATTGTGATTAGGCAAGAGGAAGATGGTTCAACGGCAGCAGGGGAGGTGTTCAACCTGCGCGTGTTCGTTCAAAAAAGACTTGATTAGGCGCTATTAGCTCAACAGGAAGCAAATTTTCGAGAGAAGCAAGGCCCTTTAGATCCTCAATAAACTGGTTCGATAATCGTTCAGTAAGGGCCACTGCTGCACCGATAGCCAAGTCGTTGATTAGCTGGCACTTAATGTGTGACGAGTACAATATAGGTACAACAAATCGTCATTTACCTGTTTTACTCTGCTTCTGCATCCATGATGCGGCGGCTTTCCGGTGTACGACAACACATCAGCCAGTGACGCAAAGCAGAAGACCGAAGAGGCCCGACGCATTGCAGCATCGGGCCTCTTCACAATTGTTGACTTCTGCGGGAATAAAACCCTTATTTGCCGCGATTGCTAACAAACTTTGAGATCATTTTACCATTTGACGCTACCGTGAGTGTACCGGTGTTTCCCTCCCAACCAACATTGTACCTGACTACTCCCCGGTCTGGTACGCAGGGAGCATCGTCAGGAGCTTGATAGAGTACTGTCCACATATGAACTTCTCCGTTCTTTCTCTGCACTGTCGAGCTCTGTTCTGGGATCGGCGCACCACAGCCATTCAGGACAAAGCCAAAGTTCTTATCAACGACTACTTCCATTCCGTTATCTTGAGCGGTAACGTCTAAGGACGTGTCGCTCGCAAACCCAAGCAATATGAGTCCGCCTACTAGGATAGCTGTGAACAATACAGATGAGTGTTTCATAGCGAACACCAGATTTGAGTTAGAGGAATGACTTGGTCGCACTTCTAGACTACATGGCCCTACTACGAAACTACATCTTAATGTCGCAACCTATCCCAAAAGACGCAAGTAGGACGTGAGGGATCTCTCTTTATTTGTTCTCTTAGTTAGCAATATTGACAATTCTAGCGAGGCTCGCAAGCGTTTCCGGTTCAAACAATATCCCGCAGGGTCCACTAAAGCTCCTTGTAAACGCGTGCTTTGCAAGGAGATTTGCTTTTATGGGTATAACATAGGTATCACAAACCTTGAAAAAGGGGCGATACCACGCAGGGTACCGCCCCTTTTTTCTATGCCTGATGCACGGGGCAAGCCGTAACCACCGGATAGGCCGTATATCCTATGACTTCGGCCTCGCCACGCAGTCGCTCGATGGCCTTAGCATCTCTCAAAGCCTTTTCCATCGCCTCGGAGTAGGCACAGCTCTTGCGCGTGCCCAGCGTGATCTCATGGCCTCTAAACCATGTGCGTTGCTCCGGCTCATCATGATCGCGTTCGCTGGAACAGTGGAAGCGCCTTATTACTGATCGGAGCGTTGTCAGGTTATTCAGCCTCAGCCTGAAACTATTACATACAGGCCTCGATGCTCAACCCGAGTTCTCCCGCTACGAACTGGCCTAACGCTTGCATCGTGTCCTCCGTGATGACGCCTTGCTCAAATAGGAGCCGTGCAAGGTTGCGTAAGCCAACTCTCGGCGTCGGCTGCTGGCTTGCATGCTCACCCATTTCACCCATCTGAGCAAACACCCGGGTCGCTTGACCCCAACATGCGTTCGCGTTACTCTTGGCTGCGACAGGGCTTACTTCTGCCGTAAGTGATTCCTCCTCCAACTCTATACCGACCAGACTTCCCTCTGAGCACCCTAATGTACCCAGGAGCATCAAGACAAGAATAAGGGGTAGAAATTTCATGAGAGACCTCCTCCATCTTTGGATGGATCCTGTAGTTGAATGTGAGTAAGCCTCGCTGAGCGGACGGTAGCCGCCGGTACCGAGGATGGTGAAAGGGAGGTGCAGTGCTTTTATGATATCCCAATCTCTGTCGAATGTCAATTAAAGAACTGGCCGAGCTTGCGCGGCGTGGGATCAAGTTCTTGGAGATCGGATCCGACCAAAACCATGTGCATTTTCTGGTCCAATCGGTTCCTACCTACAACGAAGATCGTTCGTACGATCAAGAGCCTGACAGCACATCGGATCCGAGGGGTGCATCCAGAGATTCGAGAGTTGCTTTGGGGTGGTCAGTTTTTGTCGTTGGGGTATTTTATCGCTACGGTGGATCGTCATGCCAGTGAGGATGTAATCCAGCGTTATGTAAAGCATCAAGGTGAACAGGAGAGCCCGCTAGCTACCGAGCGTGCCCCGGTGCAGTTCATTGTTTAGTGAGTATAACTTTGGTATACCGGGTACGATTGCGGTTCATCCCTGGGCATGGGGGAAGGAGCAACGGGAGGATAATGCCTTGGGTCAGCATTTCTGCGGATCTTGAGGCGTTTGGCATTCTAGCTTTTCTGTGCGTGGACGTGTACCGAAATGCATCCAGGTGGAGTTATCGCCTCACTATCTGATTAAAGGAAGCTTGCCTGCGTGTTCGGTTACGGATGGGCGATGACCAGGAGGGTTGGTGCTTGCTCTAGGGTGCAATGCATGACCAGGGCCTGGTTCTCGGGGTCGAGGGTACCGAAGCTTTCATCTAATACGACAAAGTCAGCCTGCTGAAGTAGGGCACGAGCCAGGAAAAGGCGGCTTCGTTCACCATGAGAGAGTTGCCAGCCGGTTTCCCCCACCATTTGCATGAGGCCCGCAGGCATGCGGTTCAGGAGGTTGCCCAGGCCCAGGGCCCGACAAAGCTGTTCGGCTTTGCTCAGATCGTCTGGCCCTGGCGGCCAGCAACGGCCCATGAGCAGGTTGAAAGCAAAGGTGCCTGTGAGCACATGGTTCTCGTGAAACTGCGGGGCTGCGACAACCCTTCGACGCCATTCTGCTTGGCCGAGGGTCTGGCGGTCGAGACCGCGTAGCAGCAGCAGACCCGTCTCGGGCTGTCGTAGGCCGGTCAGGAGGGAGGACAGCGTCGACTTGCCACCACCAGAGGGACCTTGCAGCAGCAGCCGGTCGTGGGCATGCACGGCAAGGTGTACATTTCTCAGCACCGGCTTCCTACCCGGTGCGTGGCGGAATGTCAGGTCGTGGGCTTCGAGTACGACGGTGCCTTGCTGCGGTGGGTTGCAGGGCACCGTGACGGGACATCTCGGTAGCGACGGTTGGGTTGCACCGGTATGAAAAAGCTCTGCTACTTGCTCCCACGCGATGGTCGCTCTCGTGAGATGCTCCAGTCCAAGCGTCAGGCGACCCAATGCCTGATACGCCAGCAGTATTCCCCCAAGGCTTACGGCCAACGCAGCCGTGTTTTGCCCGCCTACGAACACCGGTGCGAACGCAAGGAAGCTAGCGACGAGCCAACCACGCGGCACGAAGGCCTGCAACCAGGATGCCGCATGGTCCATGTTGCGCATGGTATCCAAGTAGTGCGCCACCTCCCGGTCTTCGTCGGTATGCCAATGGCTGCGCGCCTGCTGTGCTAAGCGTGTCCGGTGCCCAATCATACGCTCGACGAGGTGGTCTGTTAGTATCAAGCGTTCATCGGTCCAGGCCTGCTGCTTTCGGTAGTAGTGTCTGGCCAGAAGCATGGTGACGGTTATCCACCCGGCCAGCGCAGCAGCATGCAGCGGGCCACCCGCGCCAAGTGCCAGGATGCCACCTGCCATCCCCAGTTCAAGGAGCGATAAAAAGGCCAGAAAGCCGCCACTAAGCGCCAGCGTCTCCACTGCATTCGACTCGATAACGCGGCCAAAGAGTTGCCCTATGCCCTGCCTGCTCACGCCCTCAAGCGGCAGGCTGAGGGCCCCCAAGAGCAACCGCCGTTTCAACAGGCTACCTACATGCACTGCAAGGTAGCCTTGCAGCCAGCGCACCATCAACCGTATCGGGATGAGCGACAGCAGCAGGAAGGTCCACGCAAGCAGCCACCCACTGTCAAACCGGCCTTGCAGGGCAGCTCGGCCGATGGTCCACCAGGCCAGCAGCCAGAGCACATACTGGAGGGTGTGGGCTGTCATGAGGCCGCCCAACCGCCGCACGAGTCCCGCTTGCTGCACTTGCTTCAGAAACGGAGCTGACGGTGGCAGGCGCAGCAGCCATAAGCCTTCGACCTGTGTATCGCTGAGGTGCTCTCGGAGAAGTGCCGTGCGGCTTTGCTTGGTTGGGGGCAGACCGGCGGCGGCCAGAAGCCGGTCCACTTCTGCGGTAGCTGGTGCTTCGAGCGACGCGCAAAGCGCAGCACGGACCTCAGTGGGGTGGAGGCGGTGGGAAGTCCGGTCGGGGCCGAGGGCATACACGTGGCGTCGGCTGGTACGGGTCAAGACGAGGAAGTGTATGTCAGTACCTTTGGAGACACGAACCAGGGCCGGCGTCGCGAGAGCAAGGGTTTGCTCGACTTCGATATAGGGCATCAAGACGGGCTCAGCCTCGAAGCCAACACGGCCTGCGGTGGCTTCTACATAGTTATTCAATGCCTCGGTATTGTCTGAGGGGGCGGGAAGAGCATTCGTGGCATCGGCTGCCGGTGCCATTCCCTTTCGATGGGCCAGTACAGAGAGGGCCTCAGGAAGCTGTGCGGCCTGCCAGGTATGAGGGAAAAGCATATCCATTGGTGAGACTGTGTTTGCGTTCATGAACCGCTTCCGGATTTTGTAGCGGCATCGGTTGCTCGGTGAGTACGCCATCAGCAAGGTGCAGCCGGCGCCAGTGCTTGCCGGACCAGAGGGTGTCGCGTACCAGCGCCGCTTGGTCGATCAACTCTCGGTAACGCGATGGCTGGTGGAGCAAGTCTTCTGGAGCACCATCCTCCACGAGGCGTCCATCCTTGACGACCAATATCCGCTCGAAGTCCTTTGTGTCGGCTACGTCGTGGGTGATGCAGAGCAGGGTGGCATCCTGCCAGCGGTGGCGTGCCCGGTCTAGCAACATGCGTCGTTGAGCACGGTCGAGGCCGCGGAACGGTTCATCGAGGATGACGAGCCGGGTGCCCGTTTGCATGAGGGCACGCCCGAAGCGAACGCGCTGGCCTTCACCCCCTGAGACACGCCGCCCGCTCTCGCCCAGAGGTGTTTGTAGGCCCTCCGGCATTTTGTGCAATACCTCATGCAGGTGGGCGTGCTTCAGCGTCTCGCCGAGCGGGGCGGCATAGCCTTCCGTTGCATAGTGCAGATTTTCGAGCAGTGAGGTATTCCAGAGTTGAACCGCCGGGTCGACCCAGGCGGACTGCTGGCGTAGCAGGTCCAGACGCGTGTCGTCGAGCACGTCACCATCGACCAGTACCTGTCCGGTAGCGGCTCTGTGCCATCCTAGCAGCAGGCCCACAAGGCTCGACTTGCCCGCCCCCGACGGGCCTACGATGGCGACGTGTTGCCCGGCAGCCACATGGAGGTCAATCGCGTTGAGGATGGTGTGGCCGCCTGCCACCACACGGACTCCCTTTAAATCCAGTGTCACGCCGCAGGGAGAGTGACTATCTCCCATCGATTCGGAGGGCTTTGTTTGAGCAGCGATAGATACTGCCGGGGTTTCCGGTGCGCCCAGAGGTTCCAGCAAGCGCAGTGTGGTGTTGCGCAAGGAGGGATACTGCTGCACATAGAGGGCCAGGTTTTGTCCCAGGACCGGCAGGTGCAGCGCCCAATAGACCAGCAGCAGCACTGTACCCACGTTGCCCTGGCTCAAGTGAGCGAAAAGCAACCACGCCGCCAGCCCCAGTCCTGCCAGTTGGTGGATGCCTTCGATGCCGACCAGCGTTTTCTGGAGCCGGAGGCCCGCCCGCGCCCATTCGACCAGAAGCCCTTCGTGTTCGCGTCGGATGGCCTGCTCGGCACCGTGCGTGCGTACCGCTACCAGGCCCAATAACGCATCGAGGTAAAAGCGTCCCAGAGCACCCGCATGCGTCTGCACGCGCAGGTCACGCTCTGTGAGCACGGGTTTGGTAAGGAGCGGCCAAGCGACGCTGAAGCCGGCAGTGACGAGGGCCAGCGGGGCCGTAGAGGGATCGATCCAGATGATGCCAACTGTCGTCAGCACCAACCCGAACGTGGTACGCAGGAAGCCGAGGCCTACCGTGGGAAGCAGGCGCAGGCGCTGAACACTGTGACTGCGTTCAACCATGTCGGACGTGGGACGGCTCTGGAAATAGCGATCGCCGAGGCGTGGGATTTTCTCCAGAAAGGCCATACGCAGGCGGGCTTCGAGGTGCCGTCCCATGCGCAGCACGCCAACAAAGATGGGTCCTTCTAACAGAAGGAGCGCGGTGAGGAAAGCGAGAAGCACACCCAGGGCTGCCAGTTGCTGCCGGGCCAAACCGAGCGTGTGGCCCATGTCGAACAGT
>DATGCC010000384.1:0-7010 GCA_035312345.1 Rhodothermales bacterium | reverse complement strand
CAGCAGGGCGTTGGCTGGTCTAGAGTATGTTATAGCGACACACTCAACGAGGGCAGCCTCCCCTGCTGTTTCTTTTGGGCGTTAACACATACGATCAACACATAGCACAACCCGTATTAAAGTGTTCGGTAACTAGAAAACGTAACGAGTTTATGATACAGCAATGCTTTGCTGGTGAACACTCTGGAAAATTTCTCTAGCGTGATGTTTAACGCGAAGGGTTTATCTCCCCAATCCATTGAGGTGGTAGATTGGATGAAACATGCCTTGCCAGTACTGCATGCTTCACCCTGGGGATCTGCCTTGACCTATAGAGGGATTGATGTAGGCGAAGTCCTTTTTTCTCCGTTCTATGAAGTACTAATGCGGTGTGTCCGCAGTGGTGAACGGCAAGTGGTAGCGCAGAAAAAGGACGCTTTTCTACTGAGCGTGCGTAGACGGCTGCGACGCATTGGCCAAGATCGACAGGCAAAAAGATACTCGGTAGCTTTGCTGCCTGCCCGTATCCTTTTCTGGCCCCGCCTGCCCAGTCATGTGCGGCAACAGGTACCAGTCGCCCGTGTTCTTGGCAAGCTGGATATCGAGTACAGGTTTGTTGCGTGTCAGGCGCGTATCGCCGAGGCACTACGCATGCAAGGCTTTTTCGTAACTTACGCACATGCGGAATGGGCGGCCTTAGCAGCGGAGGCGCAGGCCCTTGCCGCACAAAGAGCAACGGCTTTCAAGGCTGATCCTGGCCGGTTGCCTGTACTCTCCGCTGGGGTGGCGCAGCAGATCATCATGGCACAGCTTCGACGCTGTTTGCAACAGCAGTTGGCTCCAGCCTATGAGGCGATTGCTTTTGCGCAGGCTATGCTGCAGACCGCTGAGCCTTCGGTTCTTGTCGTAGGAAACGACATCACCATTGAGGGGCGAGCAGGTGTATTGACGGCACGAAAGCAGGGCATACAGACGGCTACTCTGATGCATGGAACTGTAGCTGGGCACGCCCATCACCGCGTCCATCTGGTGGATTGCATGCTCACTTTTGGAACTGCTGATCGCGCCTTTTTTCTGTCGATGGGCATGCTACCCGAGAGGGTGCAGGTATGTGGGGCTCCGTATCTAGACGAGCGTCCCCGGCAGACTGGTAAGCTACATCCTGACGTACGACGGTTTCTCGGTAGCCGGGCCGGTGATCCTTGTGTGCTAGTGGCGACGTCGGGGCCGGGGTTTTCCATTTCGCACGCACACCACATCCAGACCATTGAGCACGTTATGAGATTGAGTGCCCTCCTACCAGAGGTCACGTTCATTGCCAAGCTACATCCCAAGGACCGGCTAAGCTATTATCAACAGGCCAAAGCACAGGTGCCTGACTCTCGTCTGCGGATGGTGCCGCATGGCACCCGTGGGGTCCCTACCGATATTTTTGACTGGCTTCAGGGCTGTAACATTGTTTTGACGGGGGCTTCAACCGTAGCTCGTGAAGCCTTGCTGATGGATGTGCCGGTGGTGACAATGGATTTCGCCAACGAAGTCCACGGCATTGATTTCATCGATGCCGAGGCTACGCTGCATGTGACATCGCCAGAGGCCCTGGAAGCCAGCGTTCGTAGCCTCGTAGCTGATGGGCCTCCGAAGGAAATGAAAGCGCGGGTTCTGAATTTTTTGGAGAACAGTTTTCATAAGCTGGACGGGCAGGCCTCAAGACGTTGCGCCGAGGCGTTGCTTGCCCTAGCAGAAACATCGGCTACACCCGCCTCATGAATATCCGCTCAGCAATACAAGGGAATGCTGAATGGATGAGAGACGATATCACCGTCATCATCCCGGCGGCAGGGCGAGTGCCAGAGAGCATCATGGCGCTGTCTAATATTACCTGTCCGGCCATGATACCAGTAGCAGGCCGCCCGGTCATCTACTGGACAATGAGCTACTTGCAGGCATTGGGATTGCGTCGGTTCATCATTGCTGTCGCTGCACATGGTCTTTTTATCGAGGATTTTGTCGAATGCACGTTTGGTCAAGCCGCCGAAGTTGAATTCTTCGTGCCCAGCCGTGATGGAGGGCTCGGGCGCACGATGCTTGAGTTGCTCAACCGCGTCGAGACACCGGCGGCGCTCGCCGTACTTGGGGATACGCACTTTCAGTTCGCGGATTCCTCCGTACTGGAAAGACAGGATCCATTCGTGCTTGTTCAGCCGGTCGAAGAATCGTATCGCTGGTGTATTGCAGAGACCGATGAGGCTGGTGTCGTTCAGGCATTACACGACAAGGTGCCTGGTTTGCCCGAGCCGCTATTGGCACTGATAGGTGTTTACCATTTCCCAGATGTTCATGCCGCACAAGAGGCTGCTAAGCAGGCGGTAGCGGCATGTGAGCCGCTGTCGGGACGTACCGAGATGGCCGCGATTCTCGAACGACTCGGCACGCCGTTGCAAGCGATACGTGCTGGTGACTGGCTCGATTGCGGCAATCCAGATAGGCAGGCCAGTTCGCACCGCACGCTGCTCCAGAAACGCGCCTTTAACGAACTCTCCATTAATCCTGTCCTTGGTACTATTACCAAGCGCAGCCATCACGTCGAGAAGTTTGTTAATGAGATCAATTTCTTGCGCCTGTTGCCCCCCGATTTGTCAGTGCTGTTCCCTCGCATGGTCGAGCACTCGACGGATTGGGAGGACCCCCATCTCACCATGGAATATTACGGGTATCCCACCCTGTCGGAAATCTTTGTCTTCGAAAATGTGGAGCCGGGTATTTGGGAGCAAGTGTTTGAGCATTTGTATCAGATCGTGACCGGCGTGCTCATGCGTCATCACCAACCGTTAGCTGAGACTACGCTCACAGCAATGTACGTAGGGAAGACCCAGCACCGCCTGCAGGCTCTAGCCGACACCGATACGGAGGTATTGCACGCACTGGTACGGCATGACGGGCCGTTGGTGGTTAATGGGAAGGAATTACATAATATGCCGACGCTCTGGCCTGAAATAGAGGCGGCCATTATGCAGATGAGCCAGGGCGTAGAGGGCAGCATCATTCACGGCGATCTTTGCTTCTCGAACATCCTCTACGATTTGCGCGGGCGAATATGCAAGCTCATCGACCCGCGCGGCAGCTTCGGGCAAGCAGGTATTTATGGAGATCCCCGCTATGACATTGCCAAGCTATATCACTCCGTGTATGGGCTCTATGATTTTATCATCAACGACCTATTCGAGATTAAAATAGATGGCCTTGAAATAACATTCGATGTACGGGCACGTCCCCAGCATACCGATGTGCTCCAGCGCTTCGAGAAGGTGTTTTTCACCACGTTTGACCATCGCGAGATCCTGGTGCTCACTGGCCTACTCTTCATCAGTATGCCTGCGCTACACTACGACCACCCGCGTCGTCAACTTGCCATGTACGTGCGCGGCGTGGAACTTCTTAACGAGGCCCTGTCTGATTACGTGAATCCTGAGTTAGTTGCTAAAACCAATGCGCATTTGCATTGATCTTGATGGGGTTGTGTGCCAGCTCAAAAAGCCGGGGCAGGACTACGCCGACTTGGAGCCTGTGGCTGGTGCTGTGGAGGCTCTGCGCACCCTACGTGCTGAAGGGCACTATATCATCCTTTACACGGCGCGCCATATGAAGACCTGTGCGGGCAATGTCGGCCAGGTTCTGGCCCGGCAGGGTGCTACAACGCTTGACTGGCTGGCCCGCCACCAGATTGAGTATGACGAAATCTACTTCGGCAAGCCATATGCACATCTCTACATTGACGATAACGCGCTACGGTTCAACGGTTGGGGAAACCTGGATCTCGATGACTTACCACAACATCGCGAGCAGGCTTTGCTACACGCTCATGATGACAGGAGGGAAGCGTGAACATCGTCATGCCTATGGCTGGTCGCGGCAGCCGGTTTGTGGAGGTGGGGATCACGACGCCGAAACCCCTGATTGATGTGCAAGGCCAGCCAATGTACGCCTGGGCGATGGAAAGTTTGCCACTCAACTTGGCGCGCCGTGTGATCTTCATTTGTCAGGACGAACATCTTCAAAGCAGTGGGCTCCGTAAGGACATTGAAACCCGTTATGCTCAGCTAGACCCTGTCATCATTGGTCTTGATCACATTACAGAAGGTCAGGCATGTACAGTCCTTATGGCCCGCGATTATATAGACACCCAGGAACCGCTGTTGATCTACAATGCCGATACCTACTGTCGTACAGCATTGGCGACGACGTTACCTGGGTTGTCGCCCGAGGTAGATGGTTTGATCGGGGTTTTCAAGGCTCTCGGCGACAAATGGAGCTTTGCCCGCCTTGGCGAGGATGGACGCGTGCTGGAGACTGCTGAGAAACGCCGCATATCGGAGTGGGCGACGACAGGGCTTTACTTCTTCCGACGGGGAGAGGACTTTGTTCGCCATGCCGATGCCATGATCGCCGCTGATGAGCGACAGAACGGCGAGTTTTATGTAGCACCTGTTTACAACCGGCTCATTGCTGAGGGTGGAGAGGTGCGCGTTGATCCTGCCTCAGAGGTGTGGGTGCTGGGCACTCCAGAAGATCTCGCACAGTTCGAAATACACTATAAGCTTTGATTCAGCCCTGCTTGATCACTGAATGATGAAGTTCTCTATCTGTATCCCGAACTATAATTACGAGCAATACCTGGGGCGCACTTTGCAGAGTGTGAGGGAACAAACGCATCAGGATTTCGAGATTGTCATTGCGGACAATGCTAGCACAGATCGATCTGTAGCCATCGCCAAAGCGTTCGATGACGCACGTATCCAGGTTGCTGTTAATGCCTGCAACGTTGGCTTTGCGGGCAACCTGGACCGAGCCGGGCGGATGGCAACAGGCGACGTGATGATTATGCTGTCCTCCGACGATCTAATGCGCCCAGACGCGCTAGCGACGTATGAGGAGGTATTCAGGGCAGTTAGCAGCGACCGCTCTGTATTGTGTGCCACCGCCGATCGCATTGACGCACAGGATAGGCTAACAGGTCGAATCGAGCCCGATCCCGAACTCTGGCGCGAAGAGGACCGCATTCCAGAGCTAGAGGAGATCGCAGGTGCACCGGTTTACCGGGTTGAGGCTGACGAGTTGTTGCGGCGTTGCCTGGTTACTATGAAAAACCCTTTTAACTTCCTGGCGACAGCGTATCCATGTGTGCTTTATCAAGACGTTGAAGGATATGGTGGAGGGCGGCTGATAAACCCGGACAAATGGTTTCACTGGAAGTTGCTCACCGTGGCTGACGCCGCCTACTTCATCGATCGCCCACTTTTTGCATATCGCTGGCATGATAATAATCAGACGGCAAAGCAGGCCCGTATGGGGGCGCTGAAGTATCTTGTAGATGAATATGTAGCGACGCTGGAACTGGACGACAATGTGCTCCGTCGTCTTGGCATTGACCGCTACGACGTTGTCAATGCCTTTATTGAGTATGATGTGGCCCGCCATGGATTGGCTACGCTAGCGCGAGGCAACCGGCTTAAAGCCCAGCGTATCCTTTCATTTGGGCGGGCCGTTTATCCAAAACAGGCCCGGCAGAACACGAAAGTGCGAGCACTATCACTGATGACGGCATTGGGGCCGCTGGGTACTCGGCTTGCAGATGCGCTGTATACGTCATTCAGGCGACGCAGGCTAAAATAATCGGATGGGCATTTAAGACTGCGCTGTATGGAATACATCACTTTTGAAAAAACGATACACAAGAGGGGTGTCTCTAAGAGTCTCTCCGTTGCCAAGAAAGAAAAAGCTTCCTGGTACGGTATGGCACTCCTGGTTATTGGATTGAGTATTTCTGCGTCTGCTTTTCCGGCATTACGCTTTGGGTTCGCTGGTTTGCTGGTTCATCCCTATCTCATACCAACGGGGGCACTCTTCTTTTTCTTTGTTATTACCAGACAGTATCGGGCTATACCTCTTCCGATGCTCATCTCATTAGGGCTATTTGTGGTGATTTACTGTCTCGCTGCTTTACGAGGCCCTGGTGCAACAGGTGAAGGCATTAAGATAGGATCGGCAGCAATATCTATGCTCTGTGCAGCATTACTGGTACGTACCGAGCGGGATTTTATTTGGGGAGTGCTGGGGCTTGCAATAGCTGGCGCGATTATCTCCATGCGTGGTTTTGAGCACATCGCTGGTATTGGCGTCGGAGCTAATGCTTTGACCGGTATAGCCAATGAAAATGCAGTATCCCTGTATATCTTGCCAGCCATGCTGCTTGCTGTTGCTGTGCTTCGCGATGCGAAGTCCGGACGGATCATGTCCGTTCTCCTGCTCATCTCTTTGGTATTGATGATAGCAAATACCTTCCTAAGCTCAAATCGATCGGGTTGGGTAGGTGTTATCCTGATTGGTTTTTTGATGTTATTCGGTTCAAAAAGAAAGATCAAAATATTGATACTTATAGGCATATTAGGACTAGGCAGCGTCTATCTTTTTCAGCAGTTCGATACCAGGGCTTTTTATCATGCCGTCGACATGACACTCGCAGGAGCATATACAGATAATTCGCGCTGGTATTTTATCATTACCAGCATAGAGATTGGGCTGGATAACCCCCTTTTAGGTGTATCTCCTACCTACTTGCCTTATGAAATTGCGAGCCGATTGCGGTTGGTGTGGGATATGTTCGCTCATGCGCCTCACAACGTATTCGGTCACCTCATAGGCGGCACAGGTTTTATCACGACAGGTCTCCTCTTCTATTTTGGTCGTTTGTTATGGAAGAGGCCCACTGGTTTCAAACAACAGGCGGTTCTTGGCCTACGGCGAGCTCAGGCTCACTGGATATTGCGTATGATGCTCATATTATGGGTGGTGCGAGGTATGTTCTCGCATGAGATTCTGTATAATCCCTCTTTCTGCATAGGAATAGGGATGGCACTTGGGTTATGCTTGGTGAAGGGTGTTTGGAATAAAAAGCAATCAGACCTGCAACAGACACTGCCCAAAGAGGAGCGACTAAGGACGTATGCGCCTGGGATTCGTTAGCGCCCGTG
>DATGCC010000383.1:0-2951 GCA_035312345.1 Rhodothermales bacterium | reverse complement strand
CTTCTCGGGCAGATCGTCGATGATGCTTTTGTCCGTCTTCAGGCGACGCAGGATGAACGGCCCGGTCAGCCGTTTCAGCCGGTGGGCGGCCTCCGGGTCGCGGTCGGTCTGGATGGGAACGAAGAACTGACGCTTGAAGGCGGCCTGGCTTCCCAAAAAGCCAGGGTTGAGAAACTCCATGATCGACCACAACTCGCCGACGTTGTTCTCGACGGGCGTGCCCGTCAAGGCGATGCGGTGCCGGGCCTTGAGCGAGCGCGCTGCCTGTGCCTGCTTCGTTTCGGGGTTCTTGATGTGCTGCGCCTCATCCAGGATGACAGCGTCCCACTTGATCTGCTTGAACAGGTCGAAGTCGCGGTGCAGCAGCGGATAGCCGGTGACGACGATGGCCTGCTCCTTCGCTTCTTTTTTGAAAGCCGCCTGTTTCTTAGCGCGGCGCGTGCCGTGGTGCAGGAGGACGGGCAAGTCAGGCGTAAAGCGTTCCGCCTCCTTCTGCCAGTTGCCCATCACCGAGGTCGGGCAGACGAGCAGCACGGGCTGCCTGCCGGTGGCTTCCCAGTTGCGTTGGATGAGTGCCAACGCCTCAATGGTTTTGCCCAGCCCCATATCGTCGGCCAGGCACGCTCCGAAGCCCCACCGCTGGAGAAAGGCCATCCACGAGTAGCCAGTCGTCTGGTAGGGCCGCAGGGTACCCTCGAATCCGTCCGGCGTAGCCAGTTCTTCGACCGCCGCGCCGTGCTCAAGCTGATGCAACAGGTCGCCCACCCAGCCGGTAGCCTCGACGCCTTCAAAGGGCAGCCCGCCGGGGGCCTGTGCCATGCCGAGGGCCATACGCACCACTTCCATCACCGAGACCTCCCCGGCGTTTTTCTTCTTCCAGAAGTCGAGCGCCGCCTGGATAGCGTCGGCATCGACCTGCACCCACTGCCCGCGCAGCTTGACGAGGGGCACCTTGAGCCGGGCCAGCGCCTCCATCTCTTGCCGGGAGAGCCGCTCCTCGCCGAGCGCCATCTGCCAGTCGAACTGCACGATCGTGTCGAGCGAAAGGCCGCTGCCGCCTTGCATCTTGGGACTGCGCACCGTCGCCTGGGCCGAGAGGCGTTGCCGTGTGCCTTTGCGCGTCCACCACGACGGGAGCAGCACCCCGAAGCCTGCCTGCTGGAGCAGCCACGCCGTCTCCGTTAGAAAGGTGTAGGCGCTGGTCGCGTCGAGTTTACAACCGCCCGGCTGCGGTGTTTTCAAGCTCGCTTCGAGGGCCGGATACAGGCTCGTGGCCTGACCCAGTGCCGCCAGCAGATAGAGGTGTGCGTTGAACCGGCGTTGGGCAAAGAGCGCGGCTGTTTGCTTGCCGGGGGCCCAGGCATCAGCCACCTCCACGAGGAGGCTGGGGTCGCCGGTGGCCTGCAACAGGTAGCGCACATACCACGGGCCGGGATCCGTGTCGATAGATGACTCGGATGCTTCTGCCAGGTCTGGCTCTTCCAGGCGGAAACAGAGGCGGAAGGGCGTCTCGGTCGAAATAGAGAGGGGGCGTCGCCAGGCCTGGATCTGCTCGGCGAGGTGAGCCAGATCGGCTTTGTTGCCCTGCATGGCTGCGTCGGGTGCCCGGAGCGCGTGCAGCCACTGGTCGTGCATGCTCGCAAACGTGCCTTTGCTGCGTGTGCGAGCGGTTAGCGACGACGTACCCAGCCAGGCCGAACGCACCAGATAATCGACCCAGTCGCCGATGCCTTGCGTCAGGACGGCTGCCGGAGCGCGGTCAGGCGGGGAGTCAGTCGTGCGGGTCAAGGCGCGGCAGACGGACGGCATGGCTCCGGCAAGCAGTGCCAGCCGCTCGGCGGCGTCCCCGATGAAGACCGGCTCCCAGCGGGCGCGGAAGGTGCCCTCTCGCTCAAACAGCCCTGGCACAAACTGCTCGCGGGCCACCAGCGCCCCGGCAAAACGCAGCACTTTCGTAAGAAAGACCACATCACTGCCGAGAATCACCCCCGGAGCCAGCATCTCTTTGCCGACACAGGCACTCAGGACATCCACCGCCTCTTCGGCAAACAGGGGCAGTGCGGTAACCCCCCACACGACCAGTTCAGGGACCGCTTCGTCGGTCGCTACATCCGCGATAAGTGGGGTTGAAGGCCACGGGGTGCCATTGTGCGTTGGCAGCCAGACGACACAGGTTTCGGCGTGCTTGGCGTCCAGGCGGCTTCCTGTTTCCGCCAGCACTGCTACCAGCATTTCGGCAGCAGCGTCATATGGCAGCGGGGCAGGCCTCGCGCTGGAGGAAACGTCGTCGTCCTCTTCTGGAGGCACTTCTCCCCACAAAAAAAGCTGATCCTCATAGAGGCTTGCGTGCAGAATGATCATGCGCCGCTCGATAACAACGTTAGTAAGATACGGCGTCAGCTAAAACAAATGATCTGGCAAAGCAGTTTCGCCACGCCCGACCCAACGTCGTACCTATCACATTTACCGTTGCAGCCCCCTCCTCTTTGTATTATTATCGAAGAAGACCTTCCTCATCATTCCTGCCTGCTCCGCTATGAACCGTCTGCTGCCTTTCGCCCTGCTGTTCCTTGCTCTAGCCACACCCACCTTTGCCCAGCAAAAGCAACCGCTGGATCACGACGTCTACGCCATCTGGAACGAGATCAACGAGCAGGCGATCTCGGACGATGGTCGCTGGGTACTGGCCTCCATGGGACCGGAAAATGAAGATGCCCAATTGCGTGTCAAGAGCGCGATGACTGACCAGAGCTACCACATCCCGCGGGGCGTCTCGGCGCAGTTCAGCAAGAACAGTCGGTTTGTAGCGTTTCTGATCAAGCCGCCCAAAGAAACCGTCCGCCAGGCCAAGCTCGACGACAAGAAAGGCGACGACCTGCCCAAAGACTCGCTCGGCATCCTTGATGTCACGTCGGGCGAGGTGACAAAGGTGGAGCGTGTACAATCGTTCA
>DATGCC010000382.1:0-8174 GCA_035312345.1 Rhodothermales bacterium | reverse complement strand
CGTTGAGCGCGGTGAAACGTCCGGGCCAAATGGTCAACACGGCCGGTTCGATGGGCAGGTGCAGCGATTGGAAGTGGAAGTCGTGCACCTCGCCGATGATGGTGCCGCGCTTGCCCTCGTCCACATTCAGGTAAATCTCCTTGCCGATAGGATCATCCCAGCCCAGGTCCTCTGCTGCCGTCTCGTTGATGATGAATGCCTCGGTGGCATCCGTCGGATAGGCCTTCGAGAAGTCACGCCCCGCGATCAGGTGCAGGCCCAGCAGGTCCAGGTAGTCGTAGTCTGCCCCGATGATGTACATGGGGCGTTGCTCGGTTTCGGGTGCGCTGGCAGGGCGAACAGGAAAACGGTCGATGAGACCCTGGTTTCCAGGCGTACCTGCCGCCGCCGCAAGCTCAACCACACCGGGATGCTGGGCCAGGTCCTGCTTGATGGTCTCGTACTGCTCGCGTAACACATCGGCGCGGAAGGGGAGGACGACGATCTGCTCCTTCTCGAAGCCGAGCGGTTTGGAACGGAGGTAATCGAGTTGCGAAAGGATGACCAACGTGCCCGCGATCAGCACCATCGACACGGCGAACTGAAACACCACCAAACCCTTGCGCAGCATTACGCCCGCCGCGCTGGTCTTGAATGCGCCTTTGAGCACGCCGACAGGCCGAAACGACGACAGGTAGAGTGCCGGATAGCTCCCCGCCACCACGCCCACAAACACACTGACGCCGAGCAGGCCGAGCAGCAGCCAGCGCGCACTTGTTGCAGTGAGCGATAGCGACAGGCCGGAGACCTGGTTGAAGATCGGTAACAGCAGATACAGCAGCGCCACCGCAACCAACAGCGCGATCAGCGTCAGCAGGACCGACTCCGAGAAGAACTGGCGGATGAGTTGCCCCCGGTATGCGCCTAGCACCTTGCGTATGCCCACTTCCTTCGCCCGTTCGGCAGCGCGGGCCGTCGCCAGGTTCATAAAGTTGATGCAGGCGATGACGAGGATCAGGAAAGCGATGGCCGAGAACAGATAGACATACCGGATGTCGCTGACGACGCCGATCTCGTTGCTCAGGTCGGAATGCAGGTGAATGTCTTTCAGCGGCTGCAGCAGGAAGCCTGGTACGAAGCCCCGCCCGGCGGCAAACTCGCCCATGTGGCGTTTGGCGAAATCGGCAAGTTGTGGCTCAAGCGTTGCGGCAGCGTCGGCGTCGGAGAGCAGCAGATAGGCAAAGGAAAGGCTGTTCGACCACTGCCCCTCGCCATCGAAAAGCCAGGGATAGAGCGGCTCCTCGCCCACCATCGAGGCCAGGAAATCGAACTGGAGATGCGAGGTTGCCGGGACCTCTTCGAGGATACCGGTGACGGTGTAGTCGTGCGTCGTCCAGTGGTGTGCCGTCAGGGTTTTCCCCATCGGATCCTCATCGCCGAAGTATTTGCGGGCCATTGCCTCAGTGAGCACGATGGTGAACGGCTCGGTTAAGGCTGTTCGTGGATCGCCGCGTTTCAGCGAGAACGAGAACACGTCGAAAACGGTGGAGTCGGCCCAGAAAAAAGTGGTCTCATAGAACCGCTGGTCGCCGTGGCTGACGAGCAGATCCTGTGGGTACGACGGCATGATTCGCACCATTTTCTCTACCGCTGGAAATTCTGCCTTGAGCGTCGGGGCGGCGGCTGCGCCGGTATTCGCAAAACGCTTGATCTCATCTGGATAGGCGGCCAGGCGACCCAGCCGGATGATGCGGTCTGCATGATCATGGAAACGGTCGAAAACCAACTCGTGCTGTACGTAGAGCAACAGCAGCAGGCAGCACGCCATGCCCACGGCCAACCCCGTCACGTTGATAGCGGTGTATGCTTTGTGCTGTTTTAGATTGCGTAGCGCGATTTTCAGATAGTTGGTCAGCATCATCCGGCCCTCGTTGAGTTCGCGCCGCAGCCCATGCCGGTGGCGGAGCTTCGTCCAGCGCACTTTGCGATATTCTGCTTCCACGTTGCCGTACTCACCCAGCCGCCGCACCGCTGCGTGAAAAGCAGCTTCCTCCGATGTGCCCGCTGTCTTGAGCGCTTCGATATGGTCGCACAGATGACCTTCGAGTTCGTCCACATCATCCGGTAAAAACGCCCGGCTGTCGTCGAGCTTGCGCCGCCACACGGCAATAGCTTTTTCGAGATCAAACACGTCGATTGGGGGTTTGGGATTGCGGATTTTCGATTTGTTGCTCATGACAGCCAATCGAAAATCCAAAAACTAAAATCAAAAATTATCCATAGGAGACATCCAGTCCCCACAACTGCGCCAGGATGCGGTGCACATCCAGCCAGTTGCGTTTTTCCACTTCGAGCGCGGCGTGGCCCCGGTCGGTCAGGCGGTAGTATTTGCGGCGGCGGCCCACGTCAGAAGTTCGCCATGTGGAGGCGATGAGTCCTTTGGCTTCGAGCCGATGGAGGACGGGGTAGAGTGTGCCGTCCGACCACTGAATCTTACCGCCAGAAAGGTCATGGATGCGCTGAACGATGGCATAGCCGTACGACTCGCCCTGTGCCAGGATAGACAGCATGATGGGCGTGACGGAGGCGGCGATGAGCACCTGTGGGATCATAACATTGGGGAGTAGAGCGATAGAAACAGACGGATACATCGCCTTACGAGGTATGCTTCAAAAAGATACATCGCCTATCGAGGTATCGATAATTGCTTGTTGGTTTATGATTACTGGTTTCTAGGTGTTCGATCTGTCAACTCTAAACCAGCAACTACAAATCTTCTCACTCATACCGTAGCGAACGGGCCGGGTCCGTCAGGGCGGCTCTAAGGGTGTGGTAGCTGACGCTCAGGAGCGCGATGGTCAGGGCCAGCAGACCGGCAAGGAGAAACAGGCCGGGGCCGAGGTCGATGTGATAGGCAAAGGTGGCGAGCCAGGCGCGCAGAGCGAGATAGGCTGCCGGGACGGCGAACACGAACGCGATCAAAACGAGCAGCAGGAAATCCTTTGACAGCAGCACTGTGACGTTTGCCAGGGTCGCGCCGAGGACTTTGCGGATGCCAATTTCTTTGGTGCGCTGCTCAGCCGTGAAGGCGGCGAGTCCGAACAGGCCGAGGCACGCGATGAAAAGGGCGAGGCCTGCAAAGAGGCTGGCGAGGGTGGCTACCCGTTGTTCGGCAGCATAGAGTTGGGCAAAGGCCGCATCCAGAAAATAGTATTCAAAAGGCCGCTCCGGGACGAACTGCTGCCATGTCGTTTCAAGGTGCGCGAGCGTGCTTGCCATATTCTCTGCACGAAGACACAGCACGAAGTGGTCGCGGCTCACCGGGTTGAGTTGTAGCACCAGCGGCGCAATCTGGTGGTGAAGCGACTGATAGTGAAAATCACGCACGACGCCGATGATCGTCCCCGGTTTGCCCAGCATCCACTCGGACTGCATACGGAAGTAGCGGTCGATGTGTTTGCCAATGGGATCGTCCCAAGTAGGGCCGAGCAAGTCCTGAGCAGCGTGCCAGGCAGCTTCGTTGATAAGATATGCCGTGCTTTCATCAGCAGGCATAGCACGGTCAAAGCGGCGGCCCGCAACGACCTGGATGTCCATCGTCTCCAAGAAATCGTAATCGACGGAATAGAGGTTCCAGGTGGTGCGCGTCATGGCGTCTTCGTCCGCCATGCCTTCCAGCAGGAAGGGCGCGGTGCGTGGGTCGGTCCCCGGCACATCGCCTGTCAATGCGACTTCGACCACACCCGGGTTTTCTGCAAAAGCCTGTTGTATCGTCTCGAAGGGTAGCACGGCCGTGCCGTGGCCGTACATACGGGCCGAGACCACGACGGTCTGTGTTGTCTCGAAGCCGAGGTTGCGCTCGCGGATGAAGTCCAGTTGCCGGAAGATGACCAGGGTGCCGATGATGAGCACGATGCCCATCGCAAACTGGAAGATCACCAGTCCTTGTCGCACTGTTAACCCGGAGATGCCTGCGGAGAACGTACCCTTGAGCGTCTGCATGGGCGTAAAGCGACTCAGGAAAAACGCCGGATAGCAGCCTGCGCCGACGCCGACGAGCAGTGCCATGCCCAGCAAGCCGAGCAGCAGCCCCGGCAGTGGTAGCGAGGTGAGGGTGAGGCTTTTTTCGGCGATTTGGTTGAACAACGGCAAGGACAGATACAGCAACGGCAGGACGAAGCTGGTTGCCAGCAGGGCCAGCAAAAGCGATTCGCCGAGGAATTGCCGGATGAGTTGTTGGCGGGGGGCACCGAGGACTTTGCGCATGCCTACCTCCCGTGCCCGGTGCGCCGACCGCGCCGTAGAGAGGTTCATGTAGTTGATGCACGCGATGAGCAGCAACAGCACCGCAATCGCCGAGAAAATGTACACATAGCCCAATTCACCGGAAGGCTCGGGTTCGTCGCGGAGCTTCGAGCGCAGGTGAATGTCCGTAATGGGCTGAATCTGGTAGGTGAGGTTGGGGGTGCCGGGCTGCGTTTTAATGAAGTCTGTCAGCGCGGTTTGCAAGGTGACGGTCGGCTGGGGTTGGTCGAGGAGCAGGTAGGTGTTGTAAAAAAGCGGTCCCCAATCGTCAAGCTGGAGCATGCCGAAAGAGGCGAAGGTAGTCATGGATGCCAGGAAGTCGGGCCGGAAATGCGCATGGTGCGGGGCATCCTGCATCACGCCCGTCACGCGGAGCGAAGCGGTAAAGCCTACGTCAAAAATGAGCGTCTGCCCGATAGGGTCGGCGTCGCCAAAGTATTTGCGGGCGATGCTTTCGGAGATGACGAGGCTGTTGACGTCGTCCAGCACCGTCGCCGGATCGCCCCGTTGCAGCGGAAAAGAGAAGATCTCGAAGAGCGTCGAGTCGGCCCAGTAGAAGCGGTTCTCGTAGAACTGGTGGTCCTCCGTGTCCTTGATGAGTACATCGCCGAGGGTAGGGAGCACACGGGCATAGGTTGCTACGTTCGGGAAGGCATCGGTGAGGGCTGGAGCAAGCGGGGCCGGGGTTAGTGTCGTCTCGGTCTGGGTGACGCGGTAGATGCGGTTCGCCTTTTCGTGGAAGCGGTCGTAGCTCAACTCGTCCAGCACATAGAGCAGGATCAACAGACACGCTGTCAGGCTCAGCGCGAGGCCCACGACATTGATGAGCAGGTATCCTTTTCCCCTGCGCCCGTGCCGGAGCGCGATGATGAGATAGTTACGGAGCATGGTCGCGTTCGATGCCGGTTGAAGATGATTTCTGCGAAGGTGTTTTTCCTTCGGATGGCATTCGGAGGGCGGGAAGCGGAAGGCGGAGAGCGAAAAGAACAATAGCCCTCCGCTCTTCGCTCATCGCTCTCCGAATTGACTAGGATGTGTCAGGTTGGCTCTGTGCAACGCGCTATTCTTCTACAACGCGCTTCAGGGTAGTAGCTCCCTCGCCCATCGCTCCGGCGCAGATTCCGGTGAAGGTGTCTGCATCTTTCTTGTGCAGCGTGCAATGGACTACGCCATGGCCGGAGGGAATTTTGAAACGCAATTGCTTTTCACTGAGCGCAACGTCTGTCAGCACCAGCGTATCCTCCTCCATGAGCAGGACCAGGTGGAGGGTGTCGCTGACGGTTTCAGCGTGTACCTTCATCTTCATGGCTGGCTGATCGGGCGGCGTAAGGGTGATTTGCCAGAGACCATCCATAGCAGTCTGGGCCTGTGCCAGATTGGAACACAGCGCGGCGACGAAGAGCAGGGTCAGGAAGCGTAAACAGGTCATGATTTCGGAGAAAGCTAAGTGGCGTAGGATAGATGCACAGTATCGGGCAAGAAGGCTGAACGCTGCCTGACAGCAACCTTAAATCGCTGTAAGGAAGTTGATAATGGCAGAATGCGCGCTATTTTGAGAGATCCGCCTGATGACCAAAGAGCGAGTGACATGTGGCTGCTGCTGGTAGAGGACGAAAAGCACTTGGCGGCATCGCTAAAGCGAGGTCTCGAAGAGGAGGGCTACACCGTGGATACGGCACCCGATGGGGAAGAGGGCTATGCGCTCGCGTTGGCCGCTACCTATGATGTAATGGTGGTAGACTGGCGGCTGCCGAAGAAAGATGGACGGAGCCTCGTGCAGCAGGTGCGGGCGGCAGGCTGTGAGACGCCCATCTTGATGCTGACAGCCTTCGGTGGTATCGATCATCGCGTAGCCGGGTTGGATGCAGGGGCTGACGACTACCTCACCAAGCCCTTTGCCTTTGAGGAACTGCTGGCCCGGCTCCGCGCTCTGACACGCCGTGCTGCCCAGTCTGGCCCAGCGACAACCTATCTGAAACGAGGGGCGCTCGAAATGAACACGCTACGGCGGCGCGTGCGGCTGCATGATACCGTGCTCGATTTGCGACCCAAAGAGTATGCCCTGCTGGAAGTGTTCATGCGGCATCCCAATCAGGTGTTATCCCGCACCCTGCTCGCCGAGCGCGTTTGGGGCGATGCTTTTTACGTGACCGACAACGTCATGGACGTGAGCATGTCGCGGCTGCGACAGAAGCTGGCCGATGCTCGCGGCAAAGAAGCGAAATCAGATGTTTCCATTGAAACGGTGCGCGGTGTGGGGTATCGCCTGGTCGTAGACGAGCTAACAGAGCAGTGAGCCATGGAAGTCTTGCGCAAAACATCGAAACGTGGCCTTCGCCTACCGATCTCAATTCGGCTGACACTCTGGTACGGGCTGAGTATGCTCGTGCTACTTGGGTTATTCAGCGGCCTGATGATTACTACTTATCACTGGAACCAGCATAGTCTCCTGCACCAGCGACTGTTCAACGCGCAGAGCGAATTGCTGCAGGATATTGACCTGGAGGCGGGTGTGCCACGCCTCGATCCGCTCCTGGCTGAGCGAGAAGATGAGCTACGGCTGGATGCCCCCTTTGGCATCTTTGTGCGCCTGCTCTCACCGGAAGGAGCCGTGTGGGACCAGAGTGCCAATTTCGAGAATCGCTCTGCATTTCGCCCGCTATTGCCTGCCGGGCACCGTCTGCGGGAAGTGGATCTAGACTGGCAAGGGCAGCCTTTCCGCACCATGTATGTGCCTGTGGAGCAGGGCGATCAGGTAGCAGGATGGCTGGAAGTAAGCGGGCAGGCACCGCCGCCTACGATGCATTATCATGGAGCTGGCTGGCCGGTGGCAGGTGCGATGCTGATTACCGTCGTGCTGGGGTTGATGGGCGGATATGTCCTGGCGCGGCACGCCATGCGTCCTGTGGTGCGCCTGACCGCTGCCGCCAACCAGATCAATGCTTCAGCCCTGGACAGGCGCCTGCCCACCGATGCACAGTTGCGGGACGAGTTGACGGATCTGGCGGAGACGTTCAATACGATGCTGGCGCGGCTGGAGGCGTCCTTTGAGCGCGAACGCCGCTTCACCGCCAACGCTGCCCATGAACTGCTCAATCCGCTGGCCTCCGTACAGAACGAAGCTGAAGTCACGCTCCGGCGTCCGCGAGCCGCCCACGAGTATCAACAAACCGTGCGCACGATCCTGACCGATGCGCAACGTCTGGGCCGCTTGGTGGAGCAACTGCTTGATCTCGCTCGCCTCGAAGCAGGCACCGAGCAGCAAAGCAAGGTGGTAAATGTGACAGCGCTATGCCGCCAGCACATGGCTACGTGGGAAGAGCGTGCTACCCGGTGCCAAATTGCGCTACGGTTTGAGGGCGATACTTCTGCTTTCGTAGCGGTGCGGGCGATGCACCTGGAAACCGTGCTGGACAACCTGCTGGAGAATGCCCTCAAGTATACACCTGCGGGCGGATCGGTGCAGGTCAAGGTCACGCGAGGTGAGAATTACGCTCTCCTCTCCGTTGCCGACACGGGCATCGGTTTTGAACCCGGCACTGCCGAGCGATTGTTTGATCGCTTCTACCGGGTCGACACCGCCGAGGTACAGACCCAGTCGGGCAACGGCTTGGGGCTTGCCATCGTACAGGCCATCGTGCGGGCTTATGGCGGCACCCTCGCGGCTACCAGTGCAGGTTTGGGCGAAGGCAGCACGTTCACTGTTCAGTTTCCGCTGAAGAGGGGTACTGGTTGACTCGGGTTCTGGTTAATACGGACTGTGCTATTGTTCAAAAGCGTGTGTACATGCCAATTTCGCCTGAAATCGCGGTCGTGTTGCGACAACACGGTCTCGCGCTGTCGTCGTGGCAAGGAGACCATGAAGGCTCACCTGCCAAAACAGACCATTT
>DATGCC010000381.1:0-2445 GCA_035312345.1 Rhodothermales bacterium | reverse complement strand
AGGTGTCGCTCACGGATTTGTCGATCGAGAGGTCCGCCGACTGTATGGTGAGCACCACCGTGTCGCTGTCGTTGTCCGGGTTGGGGTCCACCTGATCGAGACTGGAGACAGATGCCGTGTTGGTGATCGGGCTGGGGCTGGTATCGGTCACCTCCGTCGTAATCGTGAGCGTAGCGAAGCCGCTGACGAGCGTGCCGACGGTCCAGAGGCCGGTGCCATCGTCGTAGGCACCCTGCGAGGCCGTAGACGACACAAAGGTCAACTCCGGTGGCAGGATGTCTTCGACCTCAACATTGGTAGCAATATTAGGGCCATCGTTCCCAACCGTGATTGTAAAGATCACCTCATCGCCCAGTTGCGGGTTGGCGGTACTTGAGGTCTTGTTCACGCCCAGATCAGACGATATGAATGATACAAAGGTGATGAAACGAGCGCTGACTCCGCTGATCTTCGTTTCTACCAGATTACCAGCCCGGTCAATCTCATGAACCCCATCGCCATTGGTGGTTAGGATGTTTCCGTTTGGCAATTCATAAACGCCCCGATACCCACCGAGCGATGCTGGATCATAGATATCAACCTGGGCACCGGCTGCCGTGTATTCTACAACCCCTTCCTCTGTACCGCTGAAGTTGCTAACGAGGATGTTACCCGATGCAATTCCCTGGAGTTGTTCTGGAAAGGTGTTGATAGCCGTCAGATCTCCCAGGTACGTTCCCGCCAGATCGTAGCGGTGCAGGGCATCACTTGTGATCCCACCCACGAGAAATTCGCCCGAGCGCACAATGACATCGAAGGGTGAATCGAGCCCACCGGCTCCGTTGGCGATGCGATTTCCTACAAAGTTGCCACTGGCATCGAATTCGGCAATGGCATCTGCATTAGCACCGCCACCGACCGTGACGAGCAGGTTGCCATTCGGTGCCCAGGCCATCCCACGGACGTTATCCAGAATAGCCGTATTAACTCCTCCCGCGGGGGCAAAGACGCCTATGTAGTTACCGTCCATGTCATACTCCTGCACCACATCATCGATTTGATCGGAAATCAGGAAGTTGCCATTGGGCCGAGGCAACACATGGATCGGCGTGCTCAGATTGGTAGGATCGGCAGGAATAAAGTCGGCATCTACCAGATCCCCGGTAGTGGGGTCGAAAGCCATCACCCGGTCATTGCTCGACTCGGGAATCAAGAGCACGGCAGCAGGCGGCGGCGCGTTTTGAGCGACGCGAGAGAAAACCACCATCTTGCCAGGTGCCTCGGTTTCAATGCCCGATTCCTCAGCCGCAAGCCGGGCTTGTTTGCTGGCCTCCTGTGCCTGCGTGCTGTTGACACAAAGCGCCAGGATGAGAAAAAGCAGAAAGGTGCGTAACGCGTGTTGCATAGGTAAAGCCAGGGTTGGGTGAGTGTACAGATGCCTTCTAGTATCGGACAGAACTCATGAAAGTAAAAAATTTAAAAGGATACAAATACAGAGGTAACCTTTTATTCACCTAGCCTGCCAGCATTTATCGTTTATAATGAGGTATAAAAAGCCAGCGTCTGTGCGGCTATGGCGCACCAGCTAAAGTGCTGTTCCACCCGTTCCCGCCCGGCCTGTCCCATCGCAGTGCGGCGCGCTGAATCGTCCATCAACTCGTTAATGCCTGCCGCCAGATCATGGGCAAACTGGTCGGGGTCCTGTGGCTCGAAGTCCGTTTCGCTCCTTGGCTCAAACGACACGAGCAAGCCCGTCTCGCCTTCTACCACCACGCCGGGAATACCGCCCACCGCCGAGGCCACCACCGCCGTCTCGCAGGCCATCGCTTCCAGATTGATGATACCGAAGGGCTCGTAAACAGACGGGCAGACGAACACATCTGCGTGTGAGTAGAGCACGATCACGTCTTCGCGCGGCATCATCTCGCGAATCCACACAATGGGCAGGCCAGTGTCGGCGCGGGCCTGGGCCACGGCGGTCTCCATCTCCTGCGCAATCTCCGGCGTATCGGGTGCGCCCGCTGCCAGCACCACCTGCATGTTTTCATCCAGGTGCCGTAGCGCACGGACGAGGTGGATGATGCCTTTCTGCCGCGTGATCCGTCCTACAAACAAGATGAACGGCACAGTAGGGTCGATGCCATAACGTTGTAGCACCGCCTCGTCAAACGTCGGTCGGTATTCGTCTGGATCAATGCCGTTGGGAATAACGCGGATACGCTCATAAGGCACGCCGTAGAGTTCGTGTACATCCTCGCGCATCGACTCAGAGACAGCGATGACGCCATCGGCATTTTGATAGGCCGTCCGCTCGATCCAGGTGGTGGCATGGTAGGCCGTGCCGAGTTGCTCGACTTTCCAGGGGCGGTGCGGCTCTAGCGAATGCGTCGTGAGCACCAGCTTCGCGCCGGTAAGTTGCTTGACGAGGCACCCCGCCCAATGGCTGTACCACGTATGCCCGTGGAC
>DATGCC010000380.1:0-8459 GCA_035312345.1 Rhodothermales bacterium | reverse complement strand
CCTCCGGCTACCGGGCCGAAAAAGCCGATGCCCGTGCCGCCGGAGCCTACGTCCCGCCGCAGAGCCTGTAAGTGTACCCGCTATGCACATTGATCTGAGCACCCTCTATTTAAAGCGAGAAGCCGAGTCACGCTCTATCAGTGCAGAAAACCCGGACGGTGCACGCGGAGGAGGAGCACAGGCTACCCCGGAGACGACCCTGCATCCGCCCTCTGCCCATCATGCTCGGGATCTTGGTTCTGGCTGGAAGGTGTCGCCCTGTCGCTCGATAGCCGCCAGCGAGACGGTTACGATTATGGATCACGCCGGGCCGGGCGTCATTCGTCACATCTGGATTACCTGCGACAGTCGTTTCTACCGAGATGCGATCCTGCGTATCTACTGGGACGGTGCCGAGCAGCCATCGGTCGAGTGTCCGATAGGGGATTTGTTTTGTTGTGCCTGGAAGGAACGGCAGAACATCCTGGCGCAGCCCGTCAACGTCAACCCGTCGGGCGGGATGAATATGTATTTCCCCATGCCGTTTCGCGAGCATGCCCGCATCACCGTTGAGAATGAGGCCGCGGAGGACCTGGCGCACTTCTTCTACACGATCAACTTTACGCTGGAGCCGGTATCCGCCGATGCGCTCTACTTCCATGCACAGTGGCGGCGGACCAACCCGCTACCTTATCAAACCGACTACGTTATGCTGGATGGGGTGCGCGGGCAGGGGCAGTATGTGGGTACCTTTATGGCCTGGCAACAAAACAACAAGGGCTGGTGGGGCGAAGGCGAGATCAAAATGTATCTGGATGGCGATACGGAGTATCCTACCATTTGCGGAACCGGCACAGAAGATTACTTCGGCGGGGCCTGGTGTTTCGGCGAGAATTACTCCGCGCCGTATCTCGGATACCAGAAGATTTCTGGAACAGATGTCGGCTCGCGCATGACCATGTACCGGTTTCATGTGCTGGATCCTGTTTTCTTCAAGCAGGACCTCCGCGTCACGATGCAGGCGCTGGGCTGGCGCAAGGAGCAACGCTACCTGCCGCTGCAAGATGATATTGCCTCGGTCGTGTACTGGTACCAGACGCTGCCGCATGCGCCGTTTCCTTCGTTGCCGAGCCGAGATGCCCGCGAGATAATCTAACCGGGAGTGCCATGAACGATGTGAAACGCTATCTGGCCTTCGACCTCGGTGCCGAGAGTGGACGAGGCATGGTTGGTGAACTGCACGGCGGTCGGCTATCGCTGCATGAGGTCCACCGATTTCCGACGCATCACGGGCGGCTGAATAGGCGGTTGCTGTGGGATGTGCTGGCGATTTTTGAGGAGATAAAAACGGGTTTGCGTGAGGCAGCCCGGTGCTTCGGCTCTCGTTTCGATGGCCTCAGCATAGACACCTGGGGCGTCGATTATGTGTTGCTCGACGCTGACGGACGGTTGCTCGGCTATCCCCATCATTACCGTGACAGCCGGACAGATGGGGTGATGGAAGCAACCTGGGCAATGGTGCCACGCGCAGCGATCTATCGGCAGACCGGCATCCAGTTTATGCCGATCAACACCCTCTATCAGCTACGCGCCGAGCAACAGCAGTCGCTGGATTTGATCACGGTGGCAGACAAGATGCTGCTCATGCCCGACTATTTGCTCTACCTGTTGTGTGGTGTGCAGCGGGCTGAGGTCAGCATCGCCTCCACCACCCAACTCGCCGATCCGCATAGGCGCGACTGGGCCTGGGACCTGATCGATCAACTCGGTTTGCCCCACTCCCTCTTTCCTGAGGTGATTGAGCCGGGCACGCTGCTCGGTGCACTGCTGCCCGATTTGGCAGAAGAGACGGGACTTGATGCAACCATTCCTGTGATTGCCGGGGCCGGGCACGACACGGCGGCGGCGGTTGCTGCCGTACCAGCCCTCGAAGATAACTGGGCCTATCTCAGTTCGGGAAGCTGGTCGCTGATGGGCGTCGAACGCGACGAACCGCTCATCAACGACGAGACGCTGGCGGGCAACTTTACGAATGAGGGCGGCGTGGATGGCACCGTTCGCTTTCTGAAAAACATTGCAGGCCTCTGGCTGGTGCAGGAATGTCGCCGTGCCTGGGCCGCACAGGGCCTGGACTTCGACTATGCTGAACTGGCGACGCTCGCTGCCGAGCACCCACCCACCCACGCCTGGGTCGATCCCGACGATGCGCGTTTTCTCCAGCCGGGCAACATGCCGGGCCGTGTGTTGGCTTTCCTGCAAGAGACCGGGCAAGCCTATCAGGATGAGGTGGGCTGGATTGCACGTTGCGTGCTCGAAAGCTTGGCGTTCAAATACCGCTACGTCTTCAAGCAATTGGAAACCCTCACCGGGCGCAGGCTGGATCGACTGCACGCGGTCGGTGGCGGGATCCAGAACACTGTGCTGTGCCAGATGACCGCCGACGCCCTTGGCAAAAAGGTGGTCGCTGGTCCGGTCGAAGGCACCGTCATCGGCAACCTCGGCATGCAGGCTGTTGCCACCGGGCATCTCGATGGCTTGCACGCGTTACGGCAGGTGGTGGCCGAGTCATTTGAAGTACAGACGTACGAGCCCGGCGATACATCGTATTGGGAGGAAAACGAAGCGGCATTTCTGGCGTTGGTGGCATCGTAAAGATGCCTCAGCAGGGAAGTTCTATCAATAATGGCAGAATAACAATCAGGCTGGAACCCCCCTGTCTCATAGCCAATTAATAGCCACAGGCATTACGTATAAAAAACAGTGTTTTATTTGCAAAACAATTTGCTCGCACACACCCGCTTCCCTTGATCCTGGAACTACCCTCATGGAACTAGAAACGCTCACCTTCAAACACGTCGAAAACCTGTGGGACGCCGCCGTCGCTGACGCGCTCGATCCAGTCGAACGGCTCGTCTACCGCTCCAACCTGCTGGGTACCGACTGGCGCATCACCAACACCGGCGGGGGCAATACGTCGTCCAAGCTCATGGAAACCGATCCGCTGACGGGCGAGGAGGTGGAAGTGCTCTGGGTGAAAGGCTCCGGCGGCGACCTGCGCACAGCCAAGCGCGCCAATTTTGCCTCGCTGTACCAGGACAAGCTGCTGGCCTTGCAGGATGTCTATGCCAACTTCGACGAGCGCGGCCCCAAAACGCCTGCCGAGGACGCGATGGTGGCAATGTACAACCATTGCACGTTCAACCTGAACCCTCGCGCCTGCTCCATCGACACGCCGCTGCACAGCTTCATCCCGCATAAGTTTGTCGATCACACGCACCCGACCGCCTGCATTGCCATCGCCACGGCGAAAGATGGCAAACGGCTGACGCAGGAAATCTTCGGCGACGAGGTGATCTGGACCGCTTGGCAACGTCCCGGCTTTGAATTGGGCTTGACGCTTCAGCAGATCTGCCGCGACAACCCGCAGGCCAAAGGCGTCATGCTCGGTGGGCACGGCCTCATCAACTGGGCCGACGACGACAAGGAATGTTATCTGCTCTCCCTTGCGCTCATCGACAAAGCTGCCGAATACCTCGTCCAGCGCGACAAAGGCGACGAGACCTTCGGTGGGGCGAAGTACAAATCGTTTGATCCAGGAGAGCGTGCAGACAAACTCGCCGTTTTGCTGCCCTGGCTACGCGGTCAGGTGAGCCAGGAAAAACGGTTCATTGGTACCGTCGAGACGCGGGACGCCATCATGCAGTTCGTCAATTCGCACGATGCGCAACGGCTCGCCGAACTTGGCACGTCTTGCCCCGATCACTTTTTGCGGACGAAGATCAAGCCGCTCTATGTGGATTGGGACCCGGAGACCCGCGATCTGGCTAGCTTGAAAAGCAAGCTGACGGACGGGCTGGAGCAGTACCGCAAGGATTATGCTGCCTATTACGAAAACCACAAACGCCCCGACTCGCCCGCGATGCGTGTGTCGAGCCCAACGGTGATTTTGATTCCGGGTCTCGGCATGATCGCGTGGGGCAAGAACAAGAGCGAAAGCCGTGTCACCGCCGAGTTTTACAACGCTGCCGTCGAGGTGATGCGCGGCGCGGAGTCGGTGTCGGAGTACACCGCCATCGCCAAGCGCGAAGCGTTCGACATCGAATACTGGCTGCTGGAAGAAGCGAAGCTCAAACGCAAGCCGCCGGAGCAAGAACTCTCGCGGCAGATTATCGCCATCATTGGCGCGGGCAGCGGGATTGGGCAGGCTGTGGCAGAGCGCGTGATCCGCGAGGGCGCGACGGTCGTGGCGCTCGACCTGGATCAGGAAGCTGCCGAGCAAACCGCAAAGGAGGTGCTAGATGAGATCGGCATGGGCATCGGTGTGGCAGGCAGCGGTATCTCTGGCTGCGGCGACATCATCGGCTTCGGTATCGACATTACGGATCGGGAGTCGATCTCGGCAGCATTGCAGCAGGTGATGCTGGCGTATGGTGGGCTGGACACCGTCGTCGTCACGGCGGGTCTCTACGTCAGCCCCGATGCCACGGGGCACATCGACGACTGGGATTGGGACCGGACGTTTGCAGTGAACGTGACCGGACCGTACCTCGTAGCCGATGAAGCGGCGCGTATCTGGGAGACGCAGGGATTATCTGGCAGCATGGTCATCACCACGAGCGTCAACGCAGCGGTCGCCAAGAAAGGCAGCTTCGCCTACGACACCAGTAAAGCCGCCGCCAACCATCTCGTCCGCGAACTCGCCGTAACGTACGCGCCGCTCATCCGCGTCAATGGTGTGGCTCCAGCCACCGTCGTCGAAGGCAGTTCGATGTTTCCCCGCGCCCGTGTGATGGCGTCGTTGACGAAGTACGACATCCCGTTCGACGAAGACGCCGACACAGCCACACTGCGCCAACAACTCGCGCAATTCTATGCCGACCGCACGCTGCTCAAGCGCCCCATCACGCCCGATGATCAGGCCGAGGCCATCTACCTGCTCCTTGGCGACCGGCTTGGCAAAACCACCGGCCAGATTCTTACCGTCGATGGTGGATTACATGAAGCCTTTTTGCGATAATGGTGCCCCCGTAGAGACGTTCCTGCGGGATGTCTCTACTACCCAATTTATCAACACAATCTAGCATGTCCCACGTTGTTACCTTTGGAGAGATCATGCTCCGGCTGTCGCCGCCGGGGTTTTTACGGTTCAAGCAGGCGCACTCGTTCGAGGTGATTTATGGCGGCGGTGAGTCGAATGTGGCGGTATCGCTGGCGAATTATGGCGTGCCCGTCCGGTTTGTGACGCGCCTGCCAGAGAATGACCTTGGGGATACTGCCATCGGCGAGTTGCGCAAGCGTGGCGTCGATACGCAGCACATCATCCGAGCTGGGGACCGCATCGGCATTTATTTCTGCGAGACGGGCGCGGTGAGCCGGGGCAGCAAAGTCATCTACGACCGGGCGCACTCGGCCCTTGCTGAGATCCAACCCGGCATGGTTGACTGGGACGCTGTGCTGCAAGGTGCTGACTGGTTTCACTGGACGGGTATTACACCTGCTATTTCGGAAGGGGCGGCGCTTGTTTGTCGGGAAGCCATTGAGGCGGCAAATCGAAAAGGTATCACCGTTTCTACCGATCTAAATTACCGCAAAAAGCTCTGGAACTGGGGTCGCACGCCCGAGGAAGTCATGCAGGATCTCGTCGCCGGATGCGACATCATTCTCGGTAACGAAGAGGATGCGGCACAGGTCTTCGGCATTCATCCCGAAGGTGTAGATGTGACGAGCGGCGAGGTCGATGCAGCAGCGTACGAATCCGTCGCACGGCAGCTGATGAAGCGTTTCCCGCAATGCAAAAAAGTTATTATCACCCTGCGCGGCTCGCTCAGCGCGTCGCACAATACGTGGTCGGGTGTGCTATGGGATGGTGAACAGTTATTTCAGGCACCGACGTACGATATTACAGACATCGTAGACCGTGTGGGGGGCGGCGATGCATTTATGGGTGGCCTCATCTATGGCCTGCGTACCTATCCCGGCGATGACCAGCAGGCGCTCAACTTCGCCACGGCGGCGTCAGCGCTCAAGCATACCATCTATGGCGATACGAACCTCGTCACCGTGGATGAGGTCGAAAAGCTTATGGCAGGCGATGCCTCTGGGCGCGTAAGCCGTTGACCTTGTATTTTGCGATGGGATTCGTAGGCCTTCTTTCATCTCTAACCTTTGAAAAATGGCTCGACACTCACGAATGGATGTAGCGCTGGAGATGGCCCGCACGGGCTTGGTGCCGCTGTTTCACCACGCAGACGCCAACGTCGTGCAGCAGGTGGTGCAGGCGTGCTACGACGGCGGCGCACGCGTATTCGAGTTCACCAACCGGGGCGACTTCGCGCACGAGGTGTTTGGCAAAGTGAGTCATTACGTAGCCGACAACCTGCCCGAAATGAAGCTCGGCGTTGGCTCGGTAACCGATGCGGGGACGACCTCGCTCTACCTCCAACTCGGTGCCGATTTTGTGGTGACGCCCGTCTTGCGGGAGGATGTGGCACGGGTGTGCAACCGGCGTAAGGTACTTTGGTCGCCCGGATGCGGCAGCCTCACCGAGATCGGGCAGGCCGAAGAACTCGGCGCGGAGATCGTGAAAGTGTTTCCCGGCGGGGTGCGGGGGCCAGGCTTCGTCAAAGCCATCAAAGCGCCGTGCCCGTGGACGAGCCTGATGCCGACGGGCGGCGTCTCGCAAGACAATCTGCGCGCCTGGTTCGAGGCAGGTGTGACCTGCGTAGGCATGGGGTCGAAGCTCATCACCAAAGACCTGGTCGACGCCAAAGATTTTGATGGATTGGCGGACAAGGTGCGCGAGACGCTGGACCTGATTGCAGAGATCAGAGGGTAGCATTCGCTGCGCTGTCATACTGGCTCACTACGTTCGCCGTCATTTGCGCCTTCGGCGCGTCATTGGTCATTGATGAGCCTAACATAATGACCAATGACGTGAGCGAAGCGAACACAATGACAGTGAGACCCATGACTGCTCCTGTAGCTCGAGCAGAACATTGCATTCCAACACGCCTTGTAGAGCTACTCAGGCATAGCGGAACCAGCGCACCAGATCCTTGAGGCTGGGCTTTTTGCCGTACATCAGAATGCCGATGCGGTAGATGCGCCCGCTTACCCAGATCGACCCGACGAAGCCGCCGATCAGCAGCAGGTACGACAGCGCCACTTGCCAGAACGGCACCTCCGACGCTGCCAGTCGCACCACCATCAGGATGGGCGAGAAGAAGGGCACCATGGACAGAATCACCGAAAGGGTCGCGCCGGGGCTTTCGATGACGTAGGTGATGAACAGAATGGGAACGACCACGATGAGCGTGAGTGGCACCGACAGGCTCTGCGCCTCCTGCGGGTTCTCTACCGCCGAGCCGATGGCGGCATACAGGCTGGAAAACAACAGATAGCCGCCCAGGAAGAACAGCACGAACCACACCACGAGCGAGAATGGGATTGTAGGAATGCCGATGTCCATTGCTGTCACCACCGCCTCGCTGGAAGCGTCGGCTGGCAGGTCGAGTTGTGTCGGGTCGATGAACAGGGCGATGATGGGACCCGCCACCGCAGAAATGCCGAAGATCAAGAAGCCCCACGCGGCCATCTGTACCAGCCCCATCGCGCCGATGCCCAGCACTTTGCCCATCAGCAACTGAAATGGGCGCACCGACGAAACCATCACTTCCACGACGCGACTGCTTTTCTCTTCGATGACGCCCTGCATCACGATGGCTCCGTAGATCAAGACGGTGACGTAGATGAAAAAGCCCATGATGTAGCCGACGATGGCGAGCGCTATGGTGCTGTCAGCTTCCTCGCCTTCCTCGGTCAGCTTCACCATACGTAGCGGGATGTCGGTGTTGACGATCTCGACGAAGGTGGGCGGGGCCTCGGCATCAAGCAGACGTTGCTGTTCCACCGCACGATCTACCAGACCGCCGAGGCGGGGTCGTAAGGACAGGCCACCGCCCTCGGCAGAATAGTACGTCGCCTCACCCTCGCCCTGGCGCACGTCCGATGTCAGGATGAGCAGGCCGCTGTAGTCGCCGCGCCGTACGGCGTTTTGCACCGAATCGACGGGTGCATCGGCAGCGACAAAGGTAAAGGCATCATCTGCCGCAGCCTGAAGTCTGGGCAGCAACACGCCCGTGTCATCAATGACCGCAATCGTACCGTCGTCTCCTTCGGAAGCCAGAAACCCGATCAGGCCCGGCACCACAATCATGGCGATGAGCAGTAGGGGAGCGAGCAGCGTAATAATGATAAACCACTTCGACCGCACGCGCCGCCAGAATTCGCTTTTGAGGATAATCCAGATCTTATGCATGTTTTTCAGAGAAATCTAAAGGGTCACGCAGCCTGGGCATTCCGCTGCTTTTCTTGCTCGCTGACGACGCTGACGAAAATCTCGCTCAGCGGCGGCTCCATGACTTCGAAGTGGTAGAGTTCGTCGACGTGCTGCAGGGCGGCGTCGAGCACGCGGCGGGCAG